>CAZMPS010000190.1:0-3719 GCA_964568305.1 uncultured Burkholderiaceae bacterium | reverse complement strand
ATATTGGATGAGCGTAAAAAAGGCGGTAATTTTAAAGATTGGGCGGACCTTGAGAAACGTGTCAAAGGCATAGGCCCGAAAAGTGCGCTGCATTTGTCTGACGCTGGGTTAACCGTGAATGGTCAAACTAAATCGGGGGGAGCCTCCTTAGCATCTGCATCTACTGATGCTAGTGCATCTGCTAAAGAAGGTAAAAAAAGAAAATCTAAAAAAGATAACAAGGCATCCAATGGGGAGTAAAGCTCCCAGTTTTTAGGTAGTCAATAAGCCAATAAGCGTAGCGCATTACATCGTATGGTGATTTTCTAAAAAGATGTAGTGCACTGCGTGTCATGCATCTCAGATTAATGACAAACCAACAGGCCTGGCCAAGTGCGAGGCCTGTTGGTTTAATCGCGGGATGCTAAAAACACTAACACCTTTTCAACACGAACTGGAAATGCTCACATTGGAACAACTGTTTCCCAAAGACCATCTACTTCGCCTGATTGATCGCCACATTTTCTTTGATTTCATTCGCGAGCGTACCCAATCTCTGTACTGTGCAGATAATGGGCGCCCCGCTTTTGATCCAATTTTATTTTTCAAAATGCTCTTCATTGGCTATCTGTTTGGTATTCGATCAGCACCGACACGCACATCACTGCGGTCAATGTCTATGATAGCTGCCCTTATCTAGATCGATATCACTTAAAAGTCGTGACGAGACATGTTTGGCAGCATTTCAAAAATCAGTTAGATATGAATCGACTGAGCGTCACTGGCAAGTCGATTTACAAGCATCGAAAAGAAACTATCGAACGCAGTTTTGCCTGCGCCAAACAACTTCACCATCATCGTTATGCACGTTTTCGTGGCTTAGCCAAGGTGAAAGCACAAGCTTTGCAGGTGGCAGCATGCCAAAACATGAAAAAGATGGCAAATCTCTTAGAAAAGAGCTTTGCGCCATTATTTACAGCGTTTTTTGTCCTAAAAACAGCTTACTGGTCTTCATAAAGGTTCTTGGCGATTATCTGAAAAAATTAGCAAAAAATTTCACATCTTTCTTAAAACGACAGATTCTCGTTACCCTAAGCCAATAAAAAACCCCGACTTACGAAAAAGACGGGGTTTGTCAGCGGCTTGAGCTGCTATTTCTTTGGAGTAGCAGCTTTTTGTATGAGAGATGTTTTACGTGCGGTTTGGTACTTTACAAATTGTTTTTTAGATTTTGCCGTGTTGTATTTACCATCGAAAAGCTTTCTTGATAGACTTCTTCGCACTTTTTGTCGTATTGGTGATAGCGCGGCCAGTATGGTTTGCTGCGTCAGTAACCGCTTCAGTAGTTTGATTTGCTGCGTCTTTCACAGCATTTGCGATAGCAGTAGGATTTTCAAAATTATCAATCACAACCTTGGCAAATTTTGCACTGTTTTTACTGACTTCGCTTTTTAGCAAATTGGTGGCATAAGATGTGCTGCTATTAAGTGCTTTGTCCGCATCTTTCAGTGCTGTCAGTGCTTTCTCACTGGCGGCTGAGGCATTTTTATAGCTTATCTGCGCAGCTTCTACGGCTTTCCTTGTGGCTATTTTCCCTTCTCGTGCTTTTCTGACAAAGTTGTAGGCTGTACGCATGTCATTGTAGGATTTGCCATAGTTAATGCCTATGTTGGCATCTAATTCAATGCCTACCCCTGCCGCCAAATCTCCGGTCACCTCTATAGTGAGCACACCATTATTCGTCGTTGCAGCGGCACTGCCGCCCGCGCCAACCACGCCTACAGAGGCCCCAGCCCCTGCTGTGGCTGATCCATATCTCATGTTTTGTGTTAGGTTGGCAGATGCTTGTACACCATTTCCATAAACACCATCTGCACCGACTGCGACCCCATTCTTGTTGGCTTGCAAATTGACTTCGCCTCTGTTGCCGCTTATGACCACCACTTGTCCTGTAGCTTCTATACCAAAGCCTTGGATGTCAGTACTTGTGTCAGCGGTGATGGTGATGAATAACCCATCTTGTGCTAGGGCAGATGCTTGCATGCCATATTTGTTGGCTTCAAGACTAGCATCTACCATTAAACCCGAAAATGTTTCTAGTGTGACGGATGCAGCAAGCGCAGCTCCTCCTGGTCCAATGAGTTGGCCTTGTGTTGAAACCACGGCATCTGTGCAGGCCCTAAAGCTGACTTCTACATCAATACTTTTACCGGTAACTGTTGCATTAGCAGAGCCACCAATACCAGCTGATACAGCCATATTGACGCCATTGTTGGATTGATTTGTTTGTACGCCTGCTCCTATTCCTTTGCCAGGATTGCAATTGATTGCATCTTGTTGTGCTTTTGGCAAAGGAGGGCTGTAATTTTTCGATTTTTTCGTATTGCTCCCCACAACTGTTGAGGTGATTGTTGGTGGAGGTGGAGTGGCGCCATTGGTATTCGGAAGAGCAGACATGCGTTTGAGAGATGCTGCAGCAATTTGAAATGCATTATCAGTAATGACTTTGTTGTGTGCTCGCACTTTTGTCAGGGCATCCTGTTGCGCGCTGAGGTCAGTTTTGATTGCTGAATCGTTATTGATGATGGCTTGATTGAGTGCTTGCTGAGTAGAGTTGAGATTGGATTGTGCTTTACTTGACTCTTCTTCTAGTGCTTGATATTTAATTTTCTGATTTTGTAAATCTACTAGTTTGCTTGTTAATGTTGATGACATTGCGGTATTGCTTTGCCAGGCAAGTGTCCAGACATTATTTTGTAAGGTTTCATAGACAAGATTGCCATCATTATTCAGGCGCAGTCTGGCAGCATCGGATGGATCTGCATCAGGGTTAGTGAGAGAGGGTGATTTGGCTAAAAAGACGGCAGAAGTTTGCGTTTTATCCCATAGCCCCAATCCCTCTTCCGTTATACCCAAGAAAGATGCTTTGCCCTGCATATTCATCCCCCATATTACATTGCCAAGGTTGTCATAAATACCAAAATAACCGTGACTGAATGATAGTAGATATGCGCCATTATCAGAGGTAAGAATAGCGGGGCCAACGCCAGCTTCATTGGCAGCATTCGCAAACCATTGATTATTATTCGTACTGTATTGTACGTTGTTGACAGCAAAGGAAGAAGTATGCAAAAAGGTTGCAATAACCGATCCAATGGCAATAGCGAGCAGTTTTTTCTTAAACGGAGTTGTCATTACTAACCTTATTTAGAAAGAAATGTTATGAGGATTTATTGGTGTTGTATTGCTTTGTAGAAATATTGTGTTGGCAATTTTTTCTTTTAAGATGCCGAGGTGCTCACGATGGCTAGTTGAATGCAAGGTATGGTGATTTTTTTATTTGTCATTTGCTATTTGCAAAAAGTAATCTTTATTGCGCCAACCAGCCACCATCCATATTCCAGGCGGCACCGCGTACTTGATTAGCAGCATCACTGCATAAAAAGACAGCAAGCGCACCGATTTGTTCTGGTGTGACAAATTCTCCAGAGGGTTGTTTTTCTGATAGTAAATTCTTTTTAGCGCTCTCGTTCGAAATCCCTTCTTGCGCCGCGCGTTTGTCAATTTGTTGTTGTACTAATGGGGTCAACACCCAACCTGGGCAAATAGCATTGCAGGTGATGTTTGTGTGTGCATTTTCTAAAGCTGTGACCTTGGTTAAGCCAATCAAACCATGTTTGGCCGCGACATAAGCAGACTTTTGTACTGATGCGACTAAACCGTGTGCTGAAGCAATATTG
>CAZMPS010000189.1:0-3722 GCA_964568305.1 uncultured Burkholderiaceae bacterium | reverse complement strand
GGCCTGTTGTTAAAGGAATTGCGCGTTTGGGGCCCACGCGAGCGTTTGATGGAGCCAGCCGCGCGTCGTTTGACGTTAGTGGTACTGCAAACTGCCTTACAGCAAGCTGCACAAGTCGACAAAATGATCAAGGGCTTGCGCACCACAATATATGCTGGAGATGCCTGGGATGCTTTGCTGCAACTTGGGTTGAAAATTGCACGTGGTTAAGTCTGCAACCCTATTCTCTGGTGTAGAATCGCGCGCTTGGTGTGGGTCAATGTAGCCTTCAATTTTTTATTTTTTTATGTACAAAAATCGACATTTTACCGTTGTTTTGGCGCTGGTATTTTCTGCTGCTCTTTCCATTCCTGCATATTCTCAAGAGATTCCTTCGGGTGCTAAGTTCAGCCTGCAGCAAAGTCAGACCCTTTCCAATTTGCCGATGTTGGGTGGTGGCGCCTTTGTCCCCAAAATCAGTAATGTTGGTAATAGCAATCCTAATCCTGGTGTTCCGAATTTGCCTGCTACACCTATTGTAACGACCAAACCAGATGCCTCCTCGAATGAGGGACGTACTTCGAGCGAAGTAGGTAGTGAGTTTCAAAAATTCATCGCTAATGTGACGGGCAAAAACTTACCCGTCTTTGGCGCTGAATTTTTTGCCAACGCGCCATCCACGTTTACACCGATTCACAACATTCCCGTTCCCTCTAATTATTTGCTTGGCCCGGGTGATGAAGTATTGGTGCGTGGATGGGGTGCGGTGGAAATCGATTATCGCGCTACTCTCGATCGTAATGGTTTGATTAATTTGCCCAGCATTGGTTCGATAGTCTTAGGTGGCGTGAAAGCAAATGAAGCAGAAAATGTCATTCGTCGCGCAGTAGAAAAATTTTATAAAGGCGTTACGCTAAATGTCACTTTTGGTCAATTGCGTGCCATTACCGTGTACGTAGTCGGGCAGGCGCGTCGCCCCGGTACTTATACTGTATCCAGTTTATCAACACTGGTGACCGCACTATTCGCCAGCGGTGGTCCAAATGCGAACGGCAGCATGCGCCATGTGCAAGTCAAGCGTGGTCGCAATGTGGTGGCAGAGCTCGATTTATATGCCTTCATCGCCAAAGGCGACAAATCAGCGGATATCAAATTACAGGATGGCGACACTTTATTTATTCCAGCAGCGGGTGCGTATGCAGCGTTGGTGGGCAAGGTCAACAGTCCGGCTATTTATGAATTGCATTCCCCGAGTGATACTGTGGCCAGCTTGTTAGATTTTGCTGGCGGTTTGCCTGTCACCGCCGATCCGCGTCGTGCCTTTTTGGAGCGGATCGACCCGCAACAACGCCAGCCACGCACAGTGGAAGAATTCGCTTTGGATAAAGACGGTTTGCGTAAATCCTTAAAAAATGGTGATTTGCTGACCATCACCTCTATCACGCCAGAATTTGCCAATGCCGTAACCTTGCGCGGCAACGTTGACCAAGCAATTCGCGCCCCTTTCAAGTCAGGTATGCGAGTAAGCGATTTGATTCCCAGTCGTGAATATTTGATTACCAGAGCCTCCCTTCAGCAACAAAACAATAGTTTGCTGCAAGGTGAAAATGAAACCAAATTCGGCAGCAATGCCGGTTCTATCGCTGCCAACATAGGGAATTTGATGGATCCAATTAATTGGGATTACGCAGTAGTAGAACGGGTTAATCGCGCCAATTTGTCCGTGAGTTTGATCCCTTTCAATCTGGGTAAAGCATTGGAAAATCCAACTGACACTGGTAATCGGATCAATCCAGAAAACATCGCTTTGCAAGTAGGCGACATTGTCACCATTTTTTCCCAAAACGATGTCCGCGTCCCGATTGAAAAGCGCAGGATATTTGTCCGAATAGAAGGTGAAGTGAACGTACCCGGCGTGTATCAAATGAATTCTGGTGAAACCTTGCTAGGCCTACTCGCCAAAGCAGGTGGCCCAACATCCAACGCGTATTTGTTTGGCACAGAGTTTTATCGTGAGCAGGCAAAAAAAGAGCAAGAAGCGAATCTAGAAAGAGTCATGCGTCGATTGGAGTCGCAGTTACGCAGCGCACAATCTAAAAACATCGCTAATTCCACTGCGCAAATTGCAGGTGATATCCAATTGGCAGAAATCAAACGACAGTCAGAAACACAAGCTGCTAATGATGCGTTGGCTAGATTGAAAGCCTTAAAGCCAACAGGACGCATCACCTTCGGCCTTGATCCAACCGACAGATCATTCAATAAATTGCCTGCCTTGAAACTTGAAAACGGTGATCAATTGGTGATTCCCAACAAGCCGGACTTCATTCACCTGTATGGTGCCGTCAATCAAGAATCGTCCGTATTGTGGCGCCCTGGTTTGACAGTCGGTGCATATCTGGATCGTGCAGGTCCTACCGAAAGCGCCGATATAGACAATATTTTTGTGATCAGAGCTGATGGTTCGATTTTGTCATCACAAACAAATTCCTGGATCATCAACAGCATCAGCCGTGCGGAAGTCATGCCTGGTGACAGCATTGTGGTGCCAGAAAAATTGAATAAAGAAACCATGTGGACGCAATTTATTGCAGGTGCCAAAGATTGGGCGCAGATATTCTCAGGCTTTGGCCTAGGTGCCGCGGCAATCAAGACATTGAAGTAAGTTGTCATCCGTAGGGGCGCCCCCTTGTGGGTGCCCAACAACATAACCTCCCAGCCTGAATAATATGCAAGAAACCACACCATCGACCTTATCTACATCATCTACGGTAATAGCGGACGAAGAAAACAGCATGGGTTTTATTGATTTGCTGATTGCATTAGCAAAACACAAAAAACTCGTCATTGGCCTACCAATTCTGACCATGATTTGTGCTGCATTGGTTAGCTTATTGCTACCCAATATTTATAAGGCTGACACCAAAATTCTTCCGCCACAGCAAGCGCAGAGCGGTGCTTCAGCTTTATTGTCGCAACTTGGCGGTGTTGCCGGCGCTGCAGCTGCTGCCGGTATCAAAAATCCGAATGATATCTATATCGGTATGCTGAAAAGCCGTGCGATTACCGATAATCTGATTCGGCGTTTTGATCTGATGAAGGTTTATGACAAAAAAATATTCCATGATGCTCGTCAGGAGTTAGTGGGAAGTACCACCATAACGTCTGGAAAAGACGGCATTATTTTAATTGAGGTTGAAGATAAAGATCCAAAGCGCGCAGCACAAATTGCCAATGCGTATACCGAAGAATTATTAAAACTCACAAAAGTGTTGGCCGTTACCGAAGCCTCGCAGCGTCGTTTGTTTTTGGAGCGTCAAGTCAATTTGGCTAAGGGTAATTTAACTTTGGCGGAAAGTACCCTTAAAGGTGGGTTGGATACCAAAGGTGTGATGAGTGTTGATACTGCGATGCTGAGCATGGTGACCACAGTCGCACAATTACGAGCACAAATTGTGGCGAAAGAGATTCAGTTAAGTGCGATGCAATCATCCGTCACTACCGAAAATCAGGCCTATAAACAAAATCAACAAGAGCTCGTCAGTATGAAAAATACGTTGGCAAAGCTTGAAAATGGCAAGCCAGAGCTGGCAGATGTGCCTGTTTCAAACAAGCTAGCAGGAATTGAAAATATGAAGGCTTTGCGTGACGTGAAGCATTATCAGATGTTGTATGAGTTACTTGTGAAGCAATATGAGATTGCGCGGTTGGATGAGTCTAAAGATGCTTCGATTATTCAGGTG
>CAZMPS010000188.1:0-3776 GCA_964568305.1 uncultured Burkholderiaceae bacterium | reverse complement strand
CTTGGTACTCCATTTGGTAGTACGCTTGGTTGTAGGCTTGGTACTCCATTTGGTAGTACGCTTGGTTGTTCAGTGGGCTGTTGGCTTAGCCAGAAACTTGACTGTTGAGTAAGCGGATGGTTAAGCGACGTAAGCGGTAGTAGTTGCGTTCCAGAAGCGTTAATAGCCCCCCTACTCTCCAATAAATTCATCCGCTCCTGACATGAAGGATCCACAAAAAATTTATGTAAAACAATTCTGAATATGTGATTGTCTTGCAAACGCTGCAAACTCTCTGGTGATTGATCACGCATTATTCTTTGTTGCGTTTCACTCGTTAAGTTAGGCAATGTACATCTCTCCAAGGCATTTAAAATTGTTTCCGCAGCCCCTCCCTCAACACGTCCATCTATGATTATGCACATTGCAACTTCTTGTGCCGCAGCATCACCATTTTCGATTGCTGTAGCCAATTCAGCGGGGCTCATACTTTGTGGCGAAGTGACATGGGCTACTGCTGATGCAGATACACATAGACCAAACAATTGCTGCACGAATGAAAACATTTATTCTTCCTTTGATTGACTTAATAACAACAATACTTAATGTTGCAAAAAATATATTATACACTCAACAAAAGTTAACTATTTAATATTTTTAATCAACAAGGCCCGCACTGGCGCATACGATTTGCGATGCACTGGCGTGACGCCATGGATACGCAATAATTCCAAATGCAACGCCGTTGGATAGCCCTTGTGTTGATCGAATGCGTATTGCGGATATTGTTGATGCAAATCCATAAGCGCGGCATCGCGAGCGGTTTTCGCTAGAATCGACGCGGCTGAAATGGCGGCGACTTTGTCATCGCCTTTGATAATCGCTTCAGCACGCATGCTTAATCGTGGTGGGCAGCGATTGCCATCGATTAAGGCTAAGGTCGGTGTAATTTTTAAACTTTCTATCGCTCGCTTCATGGCTAGCATGCTGGCGTGCAGAATATTAAGCGTATCAATTTCAAGTTCAGAACACTGTGCAATCGACCAAGCCAAAGCGCGTTGTTTTATTTGCAATGCGAGATTATCGCGTCGCGAGGCGGTAAGTTTTTTTGAGTCACGTAAACCTTCAATCGGATGCGCTGGATCGAGAATCACAGCCGCTGCAAAAACTGGTCCAGCCAAAGGACCACGGCCTGCTTCATCGACACCACAAATCAATTGATTGAGATTATGGGGGGGATTGGGATCATTAAAATTTTCAAACAACTGGGTTTGCATGATTAATGGCCCATAACGTTTAAAACAGCTTGCGCACTTTCCTGCGCAGTATTGCGCAACAAACTATGATGCATTTCAGTAAAACGCTGCTGCAAACTCTCGCAATGCTTCGCGTCATGCAATTGCTGCCAAAGCGCGTCAGCCAAAGCTGATGGCGTAGCGGCATCTTGCAATAACTCCGGCACAAGGAATTCACGTGCCAAAATATTGGGCAAACCTATCCATGGTTGATAGCCCATATGACGCATGATTTCCCATGATGCGCGCATCATTTTGTAGGCAATCACCATTGGCTTTTTAAACAGCGCCACTTCCAACGACGCTGTTCCCGATGCCACCAATACCGCATCCGCTGCTGCTATGGTGGCGTGTGATTGGCCAATCATGATTTGTATCGGCAAGTCCTGCAAAACCGTTTGCAAACCTGCTTGCGCCATCAATTGCTGAAAATAGTCATACTGCGCCTGGCCCGCCATAGGAACGACAAAACGCAAAGTCGTATCACGCTGCGCCAAAATTTGCGCTGCTTGAATAAACGCGACCGCGTTGTATTTCAATTCAGACATCCGACTACCGGGTAATAAAGCAATCACCGTTGCCTGTTTAGACAAATTCAATACACTGCGCGCAGCAGCGCCATCGGGCACCATCGGAATCATTTCCGCCAAAGGATGACCAACATACGTCACCGGCACACCAGCTTGTTGATAAATTTGCTCCTCAAACGGAAAAACCACCAACATATGAGAAGCCGCGCGGATAATTTTTTTGATTCTGCCACCACGCCAAGCCCAAATCGACGGACTGATGTAGTGGATAGTGGGAATCCCAGCCTGCTTCAATTGCATTTCAAGACCGAGATTGAAGTCCGGCGCATCCACACCAATAAAAACAGCTGGTTTTTCAAAAAGCAACCGATCACGTAAAGCACGCTGAATGCCTTTGATTTCGCGGTAATGCATCAGCACCTCAAACAAACCACGCACGGCCAGTTTTTCCATAGGGAAATCGCTGACAAAACCATGCTCAGCCATTTTGGCACCACCAATACCGTGTAGTTTGAAATGATTATTGGGCAGCAATGTGTGCAAGCCGGACAACAAACAACTGGCTAACAAATCACCGGAGGACTCACCCGCCACCATAGCAATCGATGCGGCGGGTGTGATCAAATTAGAAGAAGCAAAACTCGCCATCAACGAACGATGCCACGGGTCGTGGTATCCAAAAATTCACGCATCAGACGCAAATACTCTGCGGCATCAGGCGAGGCCAACTCTTCCTGCGCCAATGCTGTTTTGGCTTCGTCTAAGGTTAAACCAGACTTGTAAATCAATTTATACGCATGACGTAATGCCGTAATTTGCGAACGAGTAAAGCCACGGCGCTTCAATCCTTCGATATTCAAGCCATGCGCCGCAGCGGGATTGCCGGACAAAATGACAAAAGGTGGTACATCCTGCGTTAAGGAGGTACTCATGCCCACCATAGCGTGTGCACCCACTTTGCAAAATTGATGGATATTCGAAAATCCGCCCAGAATCACCCAATCCGCAATATGAACATGTCCCGCCAATTGCGCATTATTAGCAAAAATCGTGTGATTGCCGATTTGGCAATCATGTGCCAAATGCACATACGCCATGATCCAATTGTCATTGCCTAATCGAGTGACACCCACATCTTGTACTGTACCAATATTAAACGTGCAAAATTCCCGCACGATATTACGGTCACCAATTTCCAACTGAGTTGGCTCACCAGCGTATTTTTTATCCTGCGGTGCAGCGCCAATAGAGGAAAACTGGAAAAAAGTATTATCACGCCCAATCGTCGTATGACCATCGACGACCACATGTGGGCCGATGCTGGTGCCAGCATCAATCTTCACGTTGGGGCCAATGATGGAATAAGCGCCTACTTTGACTGAACTATCAAGCTGCGCCTTGGGATCAATCAGGGCGGTTGGATGAATCAGGCTATCCATGATTCATTACTCACCAGCAGGTTTGCTAGCATCGCTAGCGCTACGCATCGTGCACATCAACTCGGCTTCAACCGCAACTTGACCATCGACAGTGGCACGCGCCTGGTATTTCCAAATCCCTCTGCTGTTACGCAAAATTTCCACTTCCATTCTCAACTGATCACCTGGCTCAACTGGACGTTTAAAGCGTGCATTGTCGATGCCGACAAAATACACGATGGAATTCTCATCAGGTTTTTTACCCATAGTGAGAAAAGACAAAATAGCCGCAGTTTGGGCCATCGCCTCTATCATCAATACGCCTGGCATGACGGGTTTATGCGGAAAATGGCCATTGAAGAATTCTTCATTCACGGTCACATTTTTAATCGCTGTAATCGACTTGCCCAACTCATAATCCACCACTTTATCCACCAAAAGCAGCGGATAGCGATGTGGCAAATATTGTTTGATTTGATGGATATCTAAAGTATTACTGGTTGTATTTGTTGTTGTATTCATTATTTTTTATGACTTGATAAAAGATTTAATAA
>CAZMPS010000187.1:0-3810 GCA_964568305.1 uncultured Burkholderiaceae bacterium | reverse complement strand
ATCATGCTGTTGCTGAATACACCACCACGGGTCAAAAATTCCCTATCATTGTTCAACGCCTCCAAGGCTTGCTCCAAGGAAGAACAAACTGTTGGAATCAATGCATCTTCTTCTGGTGGCAAGTGATACAAATCTTTAGAAGCCGCTTCACCTGGATGAATTTTATTTTGCACACCATCCAAACCTGCCATCAACAACGCTGCGAAACACAAATACGGATTCGCCAAAGGATCTGGGAAACGTGTCTCAATGCGGCGTGCTTTTGGATTAGGCACGTGTGGAATACGGATAGAAGCAGAACGATTGCGCGCAGAGTAAGCCAACTTGACTGGTGCTTCGTAGCCAGGAACCAAGCGTTTATAAGAATTGGTACCAGGATTAGTAATCGCATTTAATGCACGTGCATGTTTGATGATGCCGCCAATGTAATACAAAGCGAAATCAGACAAACCAGCATAACCGTCGCCAGCAAACAGATTTTTGCCATCTTTCCAAATCGATTGATGCACGTGCATACCCGAACCATTGTCACCAACGACTGGTTTAGGCATAAAAGTCGCTGTTTTTCCATAAGCATGCGCAACGTTGCACACAACATATTTTAAATTTTGCGTCCAGTCAGCACGTTCAACCAAGGTGGAAAAACGAGTGCCAATTTCATTTTGACCAGCACCTGCTACTTCGTGGTGATGTACTTCAACTGGGATACCCATAGCTTCCAATATCAAACTCATTTCAGAGCGCATATCTTGAAAACTATCGACTGGTGGAACAGGGAAATATCCACCCTTCACTGCTGGACGATGGCCAGAATTACCGCCTTCGGTCTTAGCACCAGTGCTCCATGAAGCCTCATCGGAATGAATCTTCACGAAGCAACCAGACATGTCGGTGTTCCAACGCACGCCATCAAAAATAAAGAATTCAGGTTCTGGGCCAAAATAAGCGGTGTCGCCCAAACCAGAGGATTTCAAATACGCTTCAGCGCGCTTGGCGATGGAACGTGGATCTCTGTCGTATCCTTTGCCATCAGAAGGTTCGATCACATCACATTGCATGAACAATGTGGTTTCTTCCATAAAAGGATCAATATTGGCAGTATTTGGATCGGGTAACAAAATCATGTCCGATGCTTCGATACCTTTCCAACCAGCAATGGATGAGCCATCAAATGCATGCCCGGATTCAAATTTATCCATATCAAAATGTGAAACAGGAACAGTGACATGCTGTTCTTTACCGCGAGTATCCGCAAAGCGAAAATCAATGAATTTAACTTCATTGTCTTTCACCATTTTCAACACTTCTGCTGCCGTAATTGCCATATAAATCTCCTATAAGAGAAAAAAAATGATGTTTAGGTAGTAAATATTTTGAATATTTTATTAACGCTATGCCATGCTGCATTTGTTCAAAATTAAGTTTGTATCGAGTTGTCTAGCCGATCAACCCGCTATTTTATCCTCTTTGGTCAAAGTACAGTAAAACAATGCTTTTTGGCTTTCATTCAAACTTGTATTTAGCCCCGTCGTTCTCGATTAGCCTAACCACCGCCGTCCCCGAGTGTTTTAGTCGGCGACCCAGCGTCTTTCACTACAACAACAAAAGACACGGATTCCCGCCTAGCCCCGCGGGAACGACGGGATGTGAATGAAGTTAATGAGCAATCTTGATTAGGGTTTATTAGAACTTAATAAAATGCTCACGGTAATAACGCAATTCCTCTATCGATTCAATAATGTCCGCAAGCGCGGTATGTTTTTGATGTTTTTTAAAACCACTAGCAATCTCTGGCTTCCAACGCTTGCACAACTCTTTCAAGGTCGATACATCCAAATTACGATAATGGAAAAACTTTTCCAGCTTCGGCATACTGCGCGCCATGAAACGACGATCTTGGCAAATACTATTGCCGCACATTGGTGATTTTCCCGCACGAACAAAACGTTTCAAAAAATCAATGATGGCGGATTCAGCATCGGCTTCGTTGATCGTAGAAGCTTTCACTCTTTCAATCAGACCCGAACGCCCATGCGTCCCTTTATTCCAGGCATCCATACCATTCATAATGGCATCAGGTTGATGAATCGCAAAAACCGGACCTTCCGCCAAAATATTTAAATTTGAATCTGTCACCACAACCGCGACTTCGATAATACGATCGGTTTCTGGATTCAAGCCCGTCATTTCCATATCCACCCAAACCAAATTGAATTCATTCGGACGCGCTGGCTCGCCAGATACAGTCTGGGGCGTGGTTAATCCGGTGGCTTGTTCGATGGCTTGTGACATAATTCTTCTTTCATTAAATTAATTGCATTAATCAACCCGTCATTTTCTCACAGGCACAAAATGAATTCATACGCGTTTTCCGTTTTGTTTATTGCATTTCTCTTTCTTAGTCTAGCGCTACGTTTTTGGTTGGCTTCGCGTCAAATCCGGCATGTACTGGCACATCGTGATGCTGTGCCGGCTGAATTCGCGGAAAAAATTTCTTTGGAAGCACACCAAAAAGCAGCGGATTACACCATTGCAAAAACAAAATTTGGACAAATTTTATTGCTCGTCAGCACTGGTGTATTAGTCGGTTTTACCTTGCTCGGTGGTTTGCAATGGCTGTCCAACACATTGTTTGCAATCAGCGGCCCTGGCATGTGGTATCAAATCAGCTTGTTGGTCGCCTTTACCTGTATTTCAAGCCTGATCGATTTACCTTTTGATTACTACAGACAGTTTGTACTGGAAGAAAAATTCGGCTTCAACAAAATGCGCCCCGGTTTATTTTTTGCCGACATGATCAAAAGTGCTGCTTTAGGTGCTGTTATCGGCTTGCCTCTCATCTGGGTGGTACTGAGTTTGATGGAAAAATCCGGCGACTTGTGGTGGCTATATGCCTGGCTGGTGTGGAGTGGATTTCAACTATTGATGTTGGTCTTATACCCGAGCGTTATTGCTCCCATTTTTAACAAATTTACTCCGCTGGAAGACGGTGAAGTGCGCACTCGCATTGAAGGTTTGATGCAACGCACAGGATTTGCATCTAAAGGCTTGTTTGTTATGGATGGTTCAAAACGCAGCGCGCATGGCAATGCCTATTTTTCCGGCTTTGGCGCAGCCAAACGGATTGTGTTTTTCGATACTTTATTGTCACGCTTGGCAGCGCCAGAAATTGAAGCTGTGCTAGCGCATGAGTTGGGGCATTTCAAACACAAACACATCATCAAGCGCATCGTCACCTTGTTTGCGCTGTCGCTTGCTTTTCTTGCTTTGCTCGGTTATTTGAAAAACCAGGTCTGGTTTTATAGTGGTTTAGGCATTGATCCACACTTATTAGCACCAGCCAATGACAATGCCATGGCGTTGATTTTGTTTATGTTGGTGTTGCCAGTCTTTACATTCCCGTTTTCGCCACTCAGTTCAATCAGCTCGCGCAAACACGAGTTTGAAGCCGATGCGTTTGCCGCTCAGCAAACCAATGCGCAGGATTTGGTATCCGCCTTGGTCAAAATGTATGAAGACAATGCGTCGACCTTAACGCCTGATCCGCTGCATAGTACGTTTTATGACTCTCACCCACCTGCGCATATACGAATCGATAAGCTCTTGCATGCATCCGAACGCTCTGCACAATCTGCAAAATTGGCGTAAGTGAGCCTGATGACTACAATCACAGGTACCATCATTGCCGCTCACGGACGCCATTATCTGGCGTCCACCCTGACCGGCACAAGCATACAGCATTTGCAATGCGTCACGCGCGGCAAGAAAAGCAATGTGGCGGTTGGCGACATCGTGCAGCTCGCCTTGACC
>CAZMPS010000186.1:3568-3825 GCA_964568305.1 uncultured Burkholderiaceae bacterium | reverse complement strand
GGTTGGGGTTGTCGATCTTGATACAAAGGAGGAGGACTTCATAACCCATCTCGTTTATGCAAGTGCCCATAATGATTTACTATTCTTCACTGATATGGGTAAGGCATATCAGATCAAGATGTATGATATTCCAGAAGGGAAAAGGGCAACGCGTGGTAAGTCTGTTATGAATTTCTTATCACTTGCTGAAAATGAGAAAATTACATCGATTTTACCAATGCCTAAGGACAAAAAAGCTGCAGATGGTCTATCATTAC
>CAZMPS010000186.1:0-3558 GCA_964568305.1 uncultured Burkholderiaceae bacterium | reverse complement strand
GGGAGGTACTGGCAAGAAAACTTCAGCAAAGCAATTCCATGATGTAAGACGTTCTGGACTTATAGCAATCACTCTTGATGATGGAGATGAATTGATGTCGGCATCATTTGTAACTAAGGGAGATGATGTTGTAATTGCAACTGCGGATGGTCAATCTATCAGATTTAAGGAATCAGATGTAAGAGAAATGGGAAGAAATGCAGCAGGTGTACGTGTTATTAAGCTCGGAAAGGATGACAAAGTAATTAGTGCCGATGTTGTATCAAAGGATGCTAAGAATCCAGCGTTATTCGTTATGGGTGCAAATGGATATGGCAAGAAAACTAAACTTGATGAATACAAAACTCAAAATCGTGGTGGCTCAGGAATTCTAACTATGAATGTAACTGATAAAACTGGTCCGCTTATGGGTGCAAAGGTTGTTACTGATACTGATGAAGAAATAGTTGCTATGTCGAAAAAGAGTCAGGTTATACGAGTTGATATAAAAGAAATCCCAACTCTTGGCAGATCAACACAAGGCGTTCGTGTTATGAAATTGCGAGATGGGGATTCCTTAGCTTCACTTATTTGTCTATAACAGGGTATAATGTACTCATGTTCTCTGACCCTGAAAAAAATATCACCGAATTGGGTGTTACAACTGGCATGAAAGTTGTTGATTTGGGTGCTGGTTCAGGATTTTATACTATTGCAGCAGCAAAAAGGACAGGTTCTTCTGGTATGGTTTATGCAGTTGATGTGCAACAAGATTTACTAAATAAAATAAAAAGCACCGGCGCTATTGCAGGAGCTAGAAATATTGAGGTAATTTGGGGAAATATAGAGAAAATTGGTGGAACAAAGCTACGCGAGGCCTTGGCAGATCGTGCAATTTTATCAAATACACTTTTCCAAATTGCTCCAGAAGATAGAGATAATCTAGCGCTTGAAGCGAAAAGGATAATAAAATCCGGTGGAAAGTTGATGGTTATTGATTGGCAGTCAGGGGGTCCTGCTAGCCCAAAGACTCTTGTACCAAGAATGCTAGCAGAGGGTATTTTCCAAAAAGTCGGTTTTCAACTGGAAAAGAGCTTTGATGCTGGTGACCATCATTATGGTATTATATTCAAAAAGCCATGAGTAAATTTCAAATAATAGTAATAACAATTTTTATTATCTGTATAATTGCTGGAATCGTTGCTTTTGCAACTTTTAAAGGAGGAAGTAATAGTACAGAGCTACCTGAAATAACAATATGGGGGACATTTCCACAAACTCAATTTGATCAATATGTAACTAAATTAAACATTTCAAGATCTCAAGTTTTGAAAATAAAATATTATCAAATTGCTGAATCAAGTTTTGACAAGACATTTATTGAGGCATTAGCTAGAGGGCAGGGACCTGATGCAATTCTTATCCCGCAAGATCTTTTACACAAACATGAAGACAAAGTTATACCAATACCCTATGCTGTGCTAACTCAAAGGGATTTCCAAAATACATTTATTCAGCAGGCTGAGCTATATTTAACTGCAAATGGTATCCTGGCACTACCTTTCACTGCCGACCCTTTGGTAATGTATTGGAATCGTGATATTTTCACCAATGCAGGAATAGCACTACCACCAGTTTATTGGGATGAATTCACTGGACTTAATTCTAAGATTACACAAAAAGATGTTAACTCAAATATTAGAAAAAGTGCAATAGCAATGGGAGAATTTAATAACATTCTACACGCAAGAGAAATTCTTGGCACATTATTTCTGCAAGCTGGTAATCCAGTCACATATAGAGACCCTTCAAACATCTTGATGAGTGCACTTGGTAATGGAAGTTTCGTTGGACTTACTACATCTTTACCTGCTTTAAATTTTTATACTCAATTTTCTGATCCATCCAATGCTAATTATTCATGGAATCGTTCATTACCAAGTTCTAGAAGCTCATTCCTTTCCGGAAATCTCGCAACATATTTCGGTTTTGCCTCTGAAATAAAAGATTTGAGAGAAAAAAATCCAAATATAGACTTTGATGTTGCACCATTACCGCAGGCTCGTGGTGGTAAAAATCGAGCTACATATGGAATGATGTACGGATTTTCAATTGTAAGAAGTGCGAAGGATGCCAATTCAACTTATTCAGTACTAAGTCAACTTTTAACTACCGATTCACTAAACCAATTAGTCGCACTTTCATATTTACCACCAATTCGTAGAGATATGCTCGCACTGGGTTCAAAGGATCCCTATCTAACAATATTTTATAATTCATCACTAATATCAAAAGGCTGGCTTGATACAAACAAATATCAATCAAATGCAATATTCCAAAAAATTACAGAGTCAGTAACAAGTGGCAAGAAAAATCCATCCGATGCATTACAGAATGGTAGTGATGAGTTTGATATATCATTGAAAAATATATGAAGAAAAAAATTCTAGCAATATTATTAAGTTTATTATTCTTGATTAGTCTCACGCCGATTGTTTCTATTGCACAATCTCCAACTCCACCTCCTGCAAAATTAGATTATAGTGGTTGGGTTCAATGTGATGGAGTTGTTGACAAAACTAATCCTTCTGAAAAAGAAAGAAATAGGGTCTGTGATTTTGTTGAACTTATAAACACCGCAAAATTCATAATTAATTGGGCATTTATGATTTCCATACCTATAATCATAGGTTTACTGGCATATTCTGGTTTTCTATACATGACTGGTTCAGAGGCAAATATGAAAAAGGCCAAGGGTATAATGTGGAATGCAGTTTTTGGTTTTGTTATTATGTTATGTGCGTGGTTCCTTGTAACCACTGGATTGAAATGGCTATTGAATGATGAATATCAGAGTTTAACTGGTACACTAATAGAAACACAAAAATAATATGAAAAAAATAATTTTATGTTTAATTATTATAATAGTACTATCATTAAGTAACCCAGCTTTTGCAATAACTGGTAATCAGGATACAGGTGGTGGAAGTGGTAATACCACACAGACTCAACAAGATAATACAAAAACATTACCAAAAATAACCAATCCTTTGAAAAGTGATTCAGTTCAGGATGTAATATTCCTTGCAGTTGATATAGCAATTTATATTGGAACAGCATTTGCGATTCTTGCGATAATATTTGTTGGTTTCAAGTTTGTGGAAGCAAGAGGTAATGAAACTAAGCTAAAAGATGCTAAGCAGTGGTTTCTCTGGGTTATTGTGGGTTTTGCAATACTTATCAGCTCAAAAGTAATAGTAGAGATTGTGAAAAATACATTAATAAATTCAGGTGTTGTTAATGAAAGTGTTTGGAATAGAAATTAATTTTAAATAATATGAAAAAAATAATAATAAAATCAGCAATAGTTTTGGGGGCAATGACACCGGCACTTGCATTTGCACAGCAAAAAACACTTGCTTGGGTTGTTGCTCTGGTGGTTCAATACCTTAATTACGCAGTTTATTTGATTATGGGTCTGGCTGTAGTTATGTTCGTGTGGAATATATATAAGTACTTCATAAGTAGTGGTGATAGTACAAAAAGATCTGAAGCTGGGCTCTATGTGATGTGGAGTGT
>CAZMPS010000185.1:0-3858 GCA_964568305.1 uncultured Burkholderiaceae bacterium | reverse complement strand
TCGCTATTGTGACGGCTTGTTAGACGGGCTTACATTGTATTGGTGCCGCTGGACGCATGATTGAATATGGCGATGCTGATGTCATGATTGCTGGAGGGGCGGAATCAACCGTGTCGCCATTAGGTTTGGGTGGATTTGCTTCAGCGCGCGCACTGTCTTCGCGTAATGACGACCCTGCCACGGCTTCTCGTCCTTGGGATAAGGATCGTGATGGTTTTGTGCTCGGTGAGGGTGCTGGCGTCATGGTGTTGGAAGAGTATGAACATGCCAAAGCGCGTGGTGCCAAAATTTATGCAGAATTGCTGGGTTTCGGTATGAGCGCTGATGCATATCACATGACTGCGCCGTTGGAAGATGGTAGTGGCGCCAGCCGTTGTATGATCGCTGCTATGAAGAATGCGCAAATCAATGCTGATCAAGTTAATTATGTGAATGCGCATGGTACTTCCACACCTTTGGGCGACGTTGCCGAAACTGTGGCGATCAAGCGTACTTTGGGTGATCATGCAAAGAAAATTGTGGTCAACTCAACCAAATCGATGACTGGCCATTTGCTGGGCGGTGCTGGTGGTTTGGAGTCGCTATTTACTGTGCTTGCGTTGCATCATCAAGTTTCTCCTCCTACGATCAATATCTTTAGTCAGGATCCTGCTTGTGATCTCGATTATTGTGCTAACACAGCGCGTGAGATGTCGATTGATGTTGCGATTAAAAATTCCTTTGGTTTCGGTGGAACAAATGGAACGCTGGTTTTTGGTAAGGCGTGTTGAGTTTGTAAAGCATAAAAAACATCGTGAATGCCCCAATAGGTGAATTGTACTTATTGGGGCGTTTTTTTATGTCATATGTATGCGTATGTATGATGATTTAACGACATAGAACAATATCATGGCAGCCATACATCGTATGATTTGGCGCATGTCTATCGCACTATCTACTCTTATCAAACCCTCTAAATTGTTGCAGCTAATGGTTGGTGCCATTGGTGTGTTGACCACATGTTTTGCTATCTTGATTGGCATGGATAGCATAGGTTATTTTTCTTTGCTTTCGCGGATGGTAGTAGTTGGTGCTTCTGTTGTGACGTTAGGAGGCTGTCTTTTTTATTTTTTTCAACATGCCAGAACATATCGGATTGATATTTCCAATACTGGGCAAATTCGTTTGACTATATATCCTATTTTTAATAGCGATAATGAAAATGGCAGCGAAATTGTATCGATGATGGATGGTTCGACTTTATGGTCGGGTTTGTTGTTGTTGTGTTTATGCTCTGATACCGGGCATAAATGTATATTATGTGTGTTACCTGACTCTGTTCCACCGGGATCGTTCCGAATGTTATTGGTTGCATGTCGTTGGATTGCGGCACATCACCATGACTCTATTAAGAGAGAAATGTAACAAAATGTTGCAAATATTATAGGCAAGCGGTAGGGAGAATTTTCGATTAACATAGCGATCCAAGTACTTTTTTGTTGGAATAATTCAGATCTTAGGAATGCGATGAAAATGAAAGTTTCTACTAGTAAAAGTCAAAGCAAAAATCAAAGCAATCTAGAAAAAACGTTCTCAACCTTAGCAATCTGTGTAGCAAGCGTTTTCTTTGTACCTTCTTTGCTAGGTGTGGAAGCATCTGTATTGGCTGCGCCTCTTTCGACTGTCGCCGCATCTTTGCCCGATTTTGCCGATTTGGTGGATAAAACGGGTCCTGCAGTCGTGAATATTCGCACGACTGAAAAAGCGAAAACTGCACAGGCTAACCAATTTGGTTTGGGTGGTGATGATGAAGATATACAGGAATTTTTCCGTCGTTTTTTTGGTGTGCCTAGTCCCAAAATACCTCAGCCTAATCCTACTCCGCGCGGTCGTAAACCGGCTCCACAGCAACAACCAGATGGAGAAGTGCAACGTGGCGTCGGTTCAGGTTTTATTATTTCCGCTGATGGTTATGTGTTGACCAACGCACACGTGGTGGATGGTGCGGATGATGTGTACGTTAAATTGACGGATAAACGTGAATTTAAGGCGAAAATCATAGGCGTAGACAAGCGTACCGACGTTGCGCTCGTGAAAATCGATGGAAGCAATTTACCTCGTTTGAATGTGGGTGATCCCAATAAAATCAGAGTAGGTGAGTGGGTGATCGCGATCGGTTCGCCGTTTGATCTTGAGAATACTGTGACAGCTGGCATTATTTCAGCTAAAGCACGTGATACTGGTGATTATTTGCCATTGATTCAAACTGATGTGGCGGTTAATCCTGGGAATTCAGGTGGGCCTTTGATTAATATGCGCGGTGAAGTAATCGGCATCAATTCTCAAATTTATAGTCGTTCAGGTGGCTATATGGGGATTTCGTTCGCTGTGCCGATTGATGAAGTCATGCGTGTGGCGGATCAATTAAAAGCCAGCGGAAAAGTGACACGTGGTCGTATTGGGGTCCAAATTGGTGAGGTGACGAAAGACGTCGCCGAATCGCTAGGATTGTCCAAAGCACAAGGAGCGTTAGTTAATCGTGTTGATGCGGGTAGTCCAGCTGAAAAAGGCGGCATAGAGGCCGGCGACATTATCCTTAGATTTAATGGTGTTACGATTGAGAAGTCAACTGATTTGCCGCGCCTGGTTGGTAGTGTCAAACCTGGTGTGCACGCCACAGTTACTCTTTTGCGTAAGGGCGCCACGCGTGAAATTAATTTGACGATTGTTGAAATGGAAGCCGATAAGGTTGCAAAAAAAGAAGATAAAAAATCTAAGCAAGAGCAAGCATTTAATGTCTTAGGTTTGGTTGTGAGTGATTTGACAGATGCGCAGAAAAAAGAGTTGAAAGTTGACGGTGGTATTGCAATTGACGCCGTTGAAGGCAGTGCGTTACGAGCAGGGTTGCGTGCTGGTGATGTTATCTTGCGTTTGAATAATAACGATGTGCGCGACGTCAAACAATTCAATGCCTTGGTTGCTAAATTGGAAGCTAAAAAGATGGCAGCTTTGCTAGTGCGTCGTGGTGATTCCTCTCAATTTGTGGCTATTAGGCCTAATCTTCCATAATTTATGGTGTTGTTCTGTGGTTAGTTTCACGCTTTATTCCCGTTCTTACTGTCATCTTTGTGAGGACATGTTGCAGGCTTTAATGGGATTAAAGCGTGAATACGTTTTTACTGTGCAAGTATTCGACATTGATTTGGATTTGGATGATGCATTATTGGCAAAATATGACGAGTTGGTGCCAGTGTTGTTTGGATCTCGTGATAGTGATGTCCCCGTTCAGTTATGTCACTATCATTTGGATGAGGCGGCGGTTCGGGCTTTCTTGAAGTAACTTATGTTGTTCAATTTTAAAAATCCAAAGGATAAAAATTCCTAGAATTTTGGATAGCAAAAATTCATGATTCTTTTCTTTGAAATCCGGTAGAATGCCGCCGTAATAATAAATTTTGCCGAGCAGGAATAAAAATAATCAACTGTAAAAGCCCTCCAAATAATACAAAGAGTGAGAATTTGTGATTGTTCGGATTAGGCGGCCCATCGTTTGTTTCCATCCTGTAATTTCAATCGTTTTTTGGTGAATGTATTCCCACTTAACGTAGTTTGGCGTGTTTTGAGAATCGCATTTTTAATGAAGAACATACGCAATTTTTCCATCATTGCTCATATTGATCATGGCAAATCAACGTTAGCCGATCGTATTATCCAACTGTGTGGCGGCTTATCTGAGCGTGAAATGGAGTCGCAAGTTTTGGACTCCATGGATTTAGAACGTGAGCGTGGTATTACCATCAAGGCGCAAACAGCCGCACTCTCATACAAGGCGCGTGATGGTCAGGTTTATAACTTAAATTTAATCGATACGCCGGGGCA
>CAZMPS010000184.1:0-3860 GCA_964568305.1 uncultured Burkholderiaceae bacterium | reverse complement strand
CTTCGTATGCACGTAGTAGCACGATTCCATTGACTGCCACTAGCAATGTGGCGAATGGTATAGTCGATTTTTACAAGAATAATGAAACTAGTGCGTGGGTTGTTTGTACGATTGCAGCCCCCCCGGCTAATTCTTGTACTTATACTGTTCCTCGCAATGTTCTTTCTGCTGGTAGTTATAGTATGAAAGCCAAGGTGAGGGGGACGAGCGTAATTTCCTCTACAGTTAACTTCACTGTGACGCCTTAATCACATCGAAACTAACCCCATGTTTTTCTAGCTATTGGGGTTAGTTTTTTGTTTCTTTGCTCGATGAAGTTATTTTGTTCATGACTTCATCGGGTATTTGCTACTAGCGCTTGAATAGCAAGTTGCGTCATACCACTAAAAAGGTCAGATTTTTGTGAGTGACGATTCAACGCGTAAAGTGTTATTTTTGGCAATTCATACAGCATCAAAAATACAGGCTCCTTGCTGTGCCTAATGTTATAAAATAACGACTTTTCCAATCACGTATTCCCAATAACGTATTGCACTTACCTGATGCGCCTCATTTGCTTGATGCGTCTCATGTGTCCCGTTTATTTCAATTACGTCCCAAAAAGGTTCTTCCGTGCTTTCCACAGCAAACATTACGATGCAATTTGGCGCTCAGCCTTTGTTTGAAAATATTTCCGTTAAATTTGGCGATGGCAATCGTTATGGCTTAATTGGTGCCAATGGTTGCGGAAAATCAACTTTTATGAAAATTTTAGGCCGTGATCTGGAGCCAACATCTGGTACCGTCATGATCGATATCAATGAGCGTTTAGGTAAATTGCGGCAGGATCAGTTTGCTTTTGAAGACATGCGGGTGTTGGATGTGGTCATGATGGGTCACACTGAAATGTGGGCAGCAATGACGCAACGCGATGCTATTTATGCCAATTTAGAAGCGACTGATGAAGATTACATGCTGGCGGCTGAATTAGAGGCCAAGTTTGCAGAGTACGATGGTTATACGGCGGAAGCTCGTGCGGGTGAATTGTTGCTAGGTGTTGGTATTCCAATTGAGTTGCATCGCGGTTTGATGAGCAATGTAGCACCTGGCTGGAAATTGCGGGTATTGTTGGCGCAGGCACTGTTTTCCAATCCAGATATTTTGTTGCTGGATGAACCAACCAATAACCTGGATATCAATACCATACGCTGGTTAGAAGAGGTATTGAATCAACGTAGTTCAACCATGATCATCATTTCCCATGATCGTCACTTCTTAAATCAAGTTTGTACCCATATGGCGGATATGGATTACGGCACGCTGAAAATTTATCCCGGGAATTACGACGATTACATGTTGGCCTCCACGCAAGCGCGTGCGCAGCAATTGGCTGTGAACGCGAAAGCTAAGGATAAGGTGGCCGAATTGCAAGATTTCGTACGTCGTTTTGCAGCGAATAAATCTAAAGCAAGGCAAGCGACCTCACGTGCTAAGCAAATTGAAAAAATCAAGATCGAAGACGTCAAACCTTCCAGTCGAGCCAATCCATTTATCCGTTTCGATGGTGAGAAGAAATTGCACCGTTTAGCAGTAGAAGTGCAGGGTTTGAGCAAATCCTATGACCGTACTTTGTTTAAAAATGTCGATTTTCTGGTGGAGGCTGGCGAGCGTATCGCGATTATTGGTGCCAATGGTGCGGGTAAAACGACGTTGTTGCGCTGCATAGGCGATGCAAATATTTGCGGTTTGTCCGCTGATAAAGGTAGCGTGAAGTGGGCTGAACACGCCAATATTGGTTATATGCCGCAGGACCCGACAGAGAATTTTGCTGTTGATAAAAATCTCACAGACTGGATGGGCCAATGGACTCAGGAAGGTGATGACGATCAGGCCGTGCGTTCGATATTAGGGCGTTTGTTGTTTAGCGGTGATGACGTCAAAAAATCCGTGCAAGTCTTGTCCGGTGGTGAAAAAGGCCGCATGATGTATGGCAAGTTGATGTTGGGTCGCCACAATGTGTTGTTGATGGATGAACCAACCAACCATATGGACATGGAATCCATCGAATCCTTGAATATTGCGCTAGAAAAATATGCCGGCACCTTGATTTTTGTCTCGCACGACCGTGAATTTGTTCAATCCTTGGCGACGCGTATTTGGGAAGTCAAAGATGGTGAAGTGATTGATTTCCGTGGTAGCTATGAGGATTATTTATCGAGCCAAGGAATCCAATAAAAATTGGATTTTAATAACCTCGTCGTTCCCGATTAAAGCACTCGGGGACGACGGTTTTGAGTTTTTCCGTATTCACATCATTTTTTCAAGAATGACGAGGATGAAGAGGACTAATTGATCATCTCAGCTAATCAGTTAATCAGCTAATTGATACTTTTTAGGTAGGTTTCATACCCCATGTTGGAAACGGCGGTACTGACTGAGCGTAATTTGTCAGAGGGTGATGAAGTGTGGGGGAGGATCAAATAATTCTTGCCGTTTTCTTGCCTTAGGACGTAGCCCAAATCTAATAAGCCAGCTACTTCAAGCGCATACCAACTTGGTCTATCTTCGCCGGAGTGCCATAGGGATGATATGTGTGATGGATCTGCACCAGGAAGTGGTTTGATTGCTTCTAGAAACGTTCTGCTATCCATTGTTGTGGTGGAAAATTGCTCCCAAATTGCGTCAGGAAAAGCTGTTTCTAGCCAAAAACGCGCACCACGGAATGCTCCGCCTTCAATAAAAGCTTGATTGACGCCCCAGGACCAGACACCTACATCCAAAATGCAATAATTTTCTTTCGAGCCAGCGATGGCTCGGCGATTCCCAAGAGCAATATCCTGCCGGCTCTTATAAATACGTTTGTATTGAACATCCGCTTCCTTCTTAAATTGTGTGTTGGCACCTTCAAGTAAATCATAGTGGATATCGTCCCAGTAACTTTGGATATTTGTTCGTTTAGGATCTATTTTTTTGGGATGCAGCCAGGTATTCAGTACATGTAATGCATGTGTTTTTTCTTCCCCTGCGTTAGCTTGACGATACTTTTCTATGACTAAGTTGGCCTTATGTTCTGCTTCTTTTTGCAGAATAGATGTGTATGTGGATTTGATCAGAGGTAACGAAGGCGTGATTTGGGGAGTTGTTTGGGACTGTATATTTGATCTCGCTGCAGTTTGCGGTTTTAAGCCCTTTTTTTTATTTTCTAAGATTAATTGATCATCATAAAAATCGATGAAATTAACGCACCATGGAAAATAAGCGAGGTGATCTGGATGCTTGGGGTCGGTAGCAATCATGCCGCGTTGAACGGCATAAATCGTCCCATCTTGCGTAAAGTAAATGCCGCCTGAACTGCCATTTGAAGCATGATGTCCGGTTTTGATATGGTCGTGTCCTATTTGTATTGGTAAGCCGACATAAAATTCCGAGGATCGGTTGGCTACTTCATCACGTTCTCTTAAAACGGTTTTGTCCTGCACCGTGAAATGACGATTTCTGGTTGGAGAGGTAACCTTCAAGGCAACTTTGTCGGCAGTATCAGCATAGGCATTAACACCGATTACTTTCGCATCTTGAATGACACCATGTGTTTTGCCTTCATTCCAGAATAGTAGTTTGTTTGTTAATGCTTGCAGCTTATGTCCGCAACGCTTGATAAAGTCGGTTAATTTTCTGGGACGCATTGCCATTTCTGACATTTTTAAATGCGATCCTGCTGAATATCCCAGAAAATAAAGTTCGGTCGCACCATCAAGCGTGGTGGGGATTTTTAAGGGGGTATAGCCATATATTTTCCCTGGAGAATTGGCTAATTCCAGGATAATAAAATCTCCGCCAGCGCCGCAAATCAAGCCATGTTGCTGCGCAATTTCACTATCTGC
>CAZMPS010000183.1:0-3864 GCA_964568305.1 uncultured Burkholderiaceae bacterium | reverse complement strand
AGTTAAGGTTGCTGGTTGAAAAGGTGCAGCGATTATTGGGCTTGAAATCGAAGGTGATGTGGGGAGCACGTCCATACCGTGACAGAGAGGTGATGAATCCGTGTGTAGGAAATACTCTTCCTGGTTGGAAACCTTCTGTTGAGATGGAGCGCGCTTTATCTTCTGATAAAAAATATTTTTCTAGTTTTCCATGCGGCGATTAAAAAACGTGACGCTGGTTGCCGTAGCGACCACCGAGATTGACGCGACTGTCAAAGCGCTGCAGTACAGCGCAAGGGAGCTTGATTTTGATCGCATACTTTTTATTGCGAGTCACGATCCTTTGTCATCAAATGACTTTTATGATTTTATTAAGATTGAGCCATTCAACAATGTAGGGGAATGGGGACGTTTTGTCGTCTTTGAACTACATAAATATATCACTACCGACTATATCATACTCATTCACTCCGATGGTTTTATCGTCAACCCCCAATCATGGGATGACGATTTTTTAAACTATGACTATATCGGTGCTCCTTGGCCATTGCCTAAAGACAATTTTTCATATCGTGATTTTTACGGCAACATTATTCGGGTTGGCAACAGTGTGTCTATTCGTAGCCGCAAACTCCTGAAAATGCCTTCGGATTTGGGTTTGGAATGGGCCTGTGACCATGATTATTTTCATGAAGATGGCTATTTGTGCGTACAGAACCGGCATATTTTTCAGGCACATGGTATTGCTTATGCCCCGCTTAGTGTCGCTTCCAAGTTTTCTCACGAAAGGCCCATTCTTGAAAACAAAGGTATCAAGCCTTTCGCTTTTCATAAGTGGGCTGGTAGTAATCGGCACTATCCTAGATTTAGTAAAAAGGCTTCATTGAGGTATCGAATTCTTAAAGTGTTCGCCAAATTAAGGGCAAGGTTTTGAATAATGACAAAAATAATTGATACTTTTTTATTTTTTCAAGAGCTGGATCTTTTGGAGATTCGTTTAGCTTATCTTGATCCTTTTGTTGATTGTTTTGTTATCGTCGAAGCATGCCAAACTTTTAGCGGCAAACCCAAGAAATTCGTGTTTGAAGAAAATGTGGG
This sequence comes from uncultured Burkholderiaceae bacterium, assembly GCA_964568305.1. Taxonomy (GTDB): domain Bacteria; phylum Pseudomonadota; class Gammaproteobacteria; order Burkholderiales; family Burkholderiaceae_D; genus JAGKXB01. Next base: position 2,787 of record CAZMPS010000183.1, on the reverse strand, counting down.
GCGATTTTCAAAGTATGCGGACAAGATTGTTTACAAACAAATTTATGATTTTCATGAAAATTTTGAATCTGTTTGTAAATTTCTGAGTTCAGGGGACTCTGCTGCGCATAAGAAAATATTGGATATTTTGCAAAATCATAGCCATTATCCAAAAACGGAGTTGCATTGGGTGCTGGATTCTTACCATCGTGAGTGCATACACTTTGTGACTGATAAAATTGCAGAAGACGATGACATTATCATTCTTTCTGATTTGGATGAAATACCAAGTCAAGATTTTTTTGACACTACTAATCTTCACTCCATCGTTCAACAACCGCGTGTATGTCAGCAAAAAGAGTTCAGATATTTTCTGAACTACTATAAAGATTCGAATTGGCTGGGCAGCATCGGTGGTTTGCAAAAGGTACTAAAAAACTGTTCATTTAATTTGCTGCGGATGGACTCAAAGGTCGAGCGGAATATTGTGCAAAAAGCAGCGTTTGATCCTGGTGGCTATCACTTTACGAGTTGCGGTAGTATCGACATGATCCGTGCCAAAATCGAGAGTTGGGCGCATCAGGAGTTCAATAGTCGCATGGTGATTAACAACCTTGAGAAAAATATTAAATCTGGTCAGGATATTTTTCAGCGCGAACATGGTACTGAACTGACTCAGGTTGATTTCAGGGACCAACATTATTTTGACAAGGCGATGTCAGAAGTTTTGATTCAATTTCCTCACATGTTGTCCAATGCTGAAATCGAAGTTGTCCAGCGCTCAGTTTTAGGTAATAGCGTGCGTTATCTAAAAATAACACTCCACAAAATTATTTACAAAGCTACGCGCTTACTCAAAGCCGGGTTATATTGGTGAGTGGGTAAGTACGTGAGACGCCCTCATTTGTTGCACAATATTGCGAGTCTGGGAGGATTGCACGCGATTAATTTTGCACTGACTCTGGTGATCATGCCTCATTTGACGCGTGCTTTAGGCGTCGAAGGGTGGGGGCAGATCGTTTTTGTGCAGTTAATTGTCAATTACCTGATCTGGTTTGGTAACTGGAGTTTTTATCTCAATACCACCAAGAAAATTGCTGTCAATCGGGAGAATCATGCCGCGTTGCAAACCATCTATAGTTCGACTGTGTTTTTGCAGTGGGGTTTGACTATCATCGCTGTGCTATTACTGCTGCCACTTGGCATCGCATTGCCGCAACTCAGAACCCATGCCGTGCTTTGCGTTATTAGTGCTGGTTTGTTGATTGGCAATGCCTTACAGCCTCTATGGTTTTTGAATGGTATGGAAAGCATACGTGAGTCTGCATTCATACAAATTGCAAGCAAGATGTTGGCCTTGCCTTTCATTTTTTTATTGATCAAGCAAAAGCAGGATGCTTACATTTATTTGTTGATCAATGCAATTTGTTCAATTTTTACCGGATTTTTCACACTTTACTGGATAAAAGCCAAGTACCAGATGACCTTGAAATTCACCAGTTGGTCTGCAATGCTTGATGAGCTCAAAGAGGGGGGCAGTCTTTTTTTCTCCACTGTGTGGGCCAATTTGTATGGTTCTATGGTGCCGATGGTCCTAGGCTTGATTGCTGGCCCGACACAATTGGGGTATTACAATTTGGCTGATCGTGTTAGAAGTGCAGTTATTCAATTGACGCATCCCATCATGCATGCGCTTTTCCCCAGGATGTGCAGTCTCTTTAAGGAAGATCGACAAGAGGCATTTGAACTGATGAGGAAAATGGGATTTATTATTCTACCGTGTGTATTGTTCATCAGCATCGGGGTGTTTGTCTTTTCCTCTTTTATTGTTCATATTCTTGCCGGTTCTGGTTTTGATAACTCTGTACCGATTCTCAGGATCATTTCTTTTACCATTGCGATTATTGCGGCTTCAGAATTTTTGATTTATCAATGGCTCATTCCCTCGGCTCAGAACAAACTATTGAACTATTCCAAGATATTGACGCTGATTATTTGTTTTATCCTAGCTTATCCGATGATTGCATATAACGGTGCAAAAGGCGCTGCATGGCTTAGTTTTTTGTCAGAATTATTGATAATGCTCATCATCATAGTTGGGCTCTTCAAGAAGTCGAGAAGAACGGAAACATAATTTATTGATGTTTTGTAAATTTCTAACATAACATTGTTACAAAATTTTTGAGGGGCAGGGGTAATTGCCATATGAAAAAAACAGATACTTTCTTCATTATTTCAAACTACAACACCGACCCTGAAAAGTATTTGCAATATTGCAATAATTACCACATATATGATCAATCTCCTGATGTTGTTGTTAGAGAAAAATTAAGAAAAAAATATAACAAAATATCTTTTGTCGAGAATACTGGCCATAACATATCTGACTATTTTCGTTATTTTATTGATCATTACGAATGCCTTCCAGCCCATATGATGCTTGCAAAAGGAAATATGATAGGACGGCATTTAACTCAAGAATTTTTTGATAAGGTGTATGACAATAAGCACTACACATTTTTGTACAGTGACAGAAATTATGTTGATAAATGCGGAGTGTCATATCAACTTTACGATGGTGCTTTTTTGGAAGTGAATAATTCTTGGTATGCGTTTACTAAAGTACATAAGTATTTTAGTAATTTTAATGATTTACTGACCTTTGTTTTTAAAGACCCCATTATTCCAAAGTGGCTTTTATTTATCCCAGGAGCTTGCTACATAAAATATAGTGAGCAAGTAAAAAATTATCCAAATGTTTTTTATGAAAATATTAATTAATTTATTAGTTATACTTATTTTAAATAG
>CAZMPS010000182.1:657-3868 GCA_964568305.1 uncultured Burkholderiaceae bacterium | reverse complement strand
ACAAGGGGACATTACTACTTTGCAGAAAAGGGGACATTTCTATTTAGCGTTGACAGGTTGGAAATTTGTTGCGACATTAGATGTGGCAAATTATTGACAGCCACGCGCACAACACCCACTACACCATCTCCCGACAAAATTTATCGAAAAAATAGTCAATAAAACAATGCATTTTTGATATCATAATCAAAGATAAGCATCTTTATCAGCGTATTTTCCAAGATGGTTTGTCACATTCGTCACGACTATGTCTTTGTTCTCAAAAAGCGGGGATGTTTGTATGAGCCCAAAAAATCCAAAAATACTCAGCGCGCAGGAAAAAGCGAACGCGGCTCTGGAGGCAATATATGCAATTCAACCGATTGAGCAGATTGCACAAAAGTACGGTGTGTACCCCGATCAAATTAAAGAATGGAAACAAAAATTAATAAAAGAATCCTCTCAACTTTTTACTGATTATGTTCAGTTTGATTGTTTGCGATCACCATGTAACGATTTGATTTTTCAATCAAAACAACCTCAATCTAGACAACAATCGCAGCGATCATTTATACGTCAAGGCAAGTTGGAGAGAATGCCAATTAAACAAGTTACAAAAATAAAAAATGTACTTATTTTTAAAAACTTCACACATACGTATACCGACAACCAAAAACAAAAACAAAAACAAAAAACAACCTCCCTATTCACACAACATCAAGAAGAAATAAGAGAAAAAGAACGCAAACGCATTGCGCGCGAAATTCACGATGATTTGGGCCAAAATCTGCTAGCGATACGAATGGATATTTTGATGTTGCACCAACGCACAGTACATACTCATCCACACCTGTATGAAACAGTGAATATGATATTAAATAATGTCGATACCACCATACAATCTCTCAAATCAATTGTTAACGATTTACGTCCATTGAAATTGAATTTCGGGCTACAAGCAGGGCTTGAATGGTTATTAAAAACGTTTAGGCGTATCAGTGGGATTGATTGCATATTGCTTATGCATGAAACAACATTTGCAAAATTCGTACACACCCTCAATAACGAACAAACTCTAACGATTTTCCGCATTCTGCAAGAAGCACTAACCAACGTTATACGGCACGCATTTGCCACAAAAGTCGAAGTAGTGATTGATCAAAATAAATATCTATTTTCAATGGTGGTCAAAGACAATGGTGTCGGTATCCAGCATCAAAATGAGAGCAAAAACAATTCGTTTGGGATTACCGGTATCAAAGAACGTTTACTTTCACTTGATGGCAAATGCATGATTGATAGCCAACATGGCACTGGGACAACGTTACGCATCGCCATTCCCATCGGACAAAAATCATTAGAGGCTAGACATGAATACTTTATTAAAAATAAAAGATAACAAGCCCAATAAAGACAGCATAAAGCGCACTTGTCCACGTTAATTCCCTTGCATCTGCAGCACGACGACGAAACATATTCCACAAATAAATGATGGCAAAAGCGGTAAGAATGCCAGATGTCAGCAACACACCATCAAAGTACCAAGGTGTAAAAAAAATACCAAAAGCACTTGGTATCGTTGCCTGAATCATCATGGCACCAGAAATATTGGCCAAAGCCAGACGTTCCTTACCCTGACGCACCCAAATTAAAGCATTCATTATTTCAGGCAATTCAGTTGCCACAGGACCCAGCAATATCGCTATCAGATGTGGTGGCCATTTGAAATAATTACTGATCACATCAAGCTGCACAACAAATGTGTGAGACGCTAATCCAATCACAATCAACGCAAGCAAAACTTGCAAACTAGCTAACGCTAAATGTGGTGTCTTGGCACCAGGTTTCAATTTGAGAGGCTCTAACTCCTCTTCTTCTGGTGCTGTGTCGGAATGACGTATTTCACGCCAAACGTACGCAGCATAGAGGAGTAAAAATAATATGCCTAGCCAGGGTTTAATACTAAAAACTACCAGGCCCAATCCCACTTTAACAACAAACACAACTAAAAATGCCAACTGATCACTACTCATCCGTGTGTAATCGGCACGCACTTCCGTAGAGGCACGTTGCAATCGCTTTTTATTAAACAATAAAGCCACACCAACCACTGCATAGGATAATGTCGCCAACACCAATGGTCCTCCCATCGCAGCCCCCACGCCCAAATCTTTTTGGGCAGGTGAGTGACCAACAACCGCCATGAAAGTAACTGCACTCTCTGGCAAGGCAGTACCAAAAGCTGCCAACACAGATCCGACTGCTGTCGCACCAAGATTTAGGCACCGCCCAAACCATTCAATACCGTTAACAAAATATTCACAAGCTAAGTAAATGAAACCAGCAGAAACAAAAAACAAGAAAAAAGTCGTAACGAGCAGCATCAATTTACAATCCCAATATACCTACAATCTACCTAATCCTAATGTGTCCCACATACCATCTATTTTCGATTTGACTTCCGATGTCATAGTTATTGTCGTACCCCATTCACGATTAGTTTCTCCAGGCCATTTATTAGTCGCATCAATCCCCATCTTGCTCCCCAAACCGCTGACTGGTGAAGCAAAATCAAGGTAATCAATCGGTGTATTGTCCACCAACAGCGTGTCACGTGTGGGATCAACCCGCGTGGTAATGGCCCAAATGACTTCCTGCCAATCACGAATATTCACATCTTCATCTACTACCACAATGAATTTGGTGTACATGAATTGACGTAAAAAACTCCACACACCAAACATGACTCGCTTGGCATGGCCTGGATAAGATTTTTTCATTTGCACAACTGCCATACGATAACTACATCCCTCTGGCGGCAAATAAAAATCCACAATTTCACTAAATTGCTTTTGCAGCAATGGAATGAATACTTCGTTTAACGCCACGCCCAAAATCGCCGGTTCATCAGGTGGCTTACCGGTATAAGTCGAGTGATAAATAGGATTTTTCCGCATCGTGATCCGATCTATCGTAAAGACGGGAAACCAATCCTGCTCATTGTAATAACCAGTATGGTCGCCAAACGGCCCCTCCAAAGCATGCTCATAACCACTAGGATGAGACGCATCTGGATAAATATGTCCTTCCAGTACAATTTCTGCCGTCGCAGGTACGCGCAACTCGCTGCCTATGGCTTTCACCAATTCAGTACGCGATCCACGCAATAAACCGGCAAATTGATATTCCGACAAACTATCAGGAACTGGCGTTACGGCACCCAATATAGTGG
>CAZMPS010000182.1:0-647 GCA_964568305.1 uncultured Burkholderiaceae bacterium | reverse complement strand
GATCAGCACCTAGCGCTACCGCAATCGGATATGGCTGACCTTTGTTAATCAAAGCATGCTCACGAAAATCTAATGCACCGCCACGTTGCGCTAACCAACGCATGATGACTTTATTTCGCCCTATCACTTGCTGACGATAAATGCCAAGATTCTGGCGCTTTTTATGCGGCCCTTTAGTAATCACCAAACCCCAAGTAATTAGTGGTGCGACATCGCCAGGCCAACAATGCTGAATCGGGAAACGTGCCAAATCAACTTCATTCTCTTCCCACACAATGTCTTGGCAAGGTCCAGAACGCAACTCTTTAGGCGACATATCCCACACTGCCTTGACCAAAGAACCTAATCCCAACATATCCTTGAAACCTTTAGGAGGTTCAGGTTCTTTTAGTGTTGCTAATACATGGCCGATTTGGCGCAGCTCGCTGAGATTATCAACACCCATGCCCAACGCAACTCTTTTTGGCGTACCAAACAAATTCCCTAAAACTGGCATCGTATGCCCTGCTGCCTGATCAAACATGAGCGCAGGGCCAGCAGCACGCAAAGTGCGATCACAAATTTCTGTCATTTCCAAATAAGGAGAAATCGGTACAACCACGTGCTTTAGCTCACCTATTTTTTCCAATTTGGCAATAAAGTCTCTT
>CAZMPS010000181.1:0-3869 GCA_964568305.1 uncultured Burkholderiaceae bacterium | reverse complement strand
TAATCAAGGTGACTCATGTTTAGAGGTTCGCCGAAATTTTCAATGTGGTGTACCTTGTGGCGGCCAAACAAATGGATTATGCAAAGGAGAACTTGAAATTTGTCTTAATACAGCCACTCAAGGTCAAACATCAAACTTCAAATGCGTAACACAATGTAGCAGAGGCGTAAATGGCTATTGCTCGTCTGGACAATGCCTTAGGGCGCCAGTCACTCCTATGGAATTTTCATGCTATACAAATAAATGTGGCGAGAGTGCTAATGGGGACAAAAATAGTAGTAAATTTGGATATTGCGATTCTGGACTTAATTGCGTGAATGTCGCAACAAATAACCCCATGAATAAATTTTATAAATGCAAATAAAAAACTAAACCAAACATATTTACGGCAGGGAATACCCCTGCCGTTTTTTTATTTAAAAATCTTCGTTCTTTTTATATTCACAAACATATATTTCCAATCGATACAAAACAACTCTTTTAGAACCGATAACCTACTCCAATGCCTACCAATAACGGATCTATTTGCATTGCAGAGACCTTACTTCCCGAGATAAAGACATCGCTGCGAATCTGGACTTTTTTCACGTCTATGTTGACAGACCAATGCTTGTCAAGTTTGAAATCGATACCGGCTTGCAATACCAAACCAACACTGTAATGATCCAACGCACCATTACCGTTCAGTAAGTTGACACTACTGATATTGGTGTAATTCACCCCAATCCCTAAGTAAGGACTCGCTTTTGATTCAGGAGAAAAATGGTATTGCGCCGTCAATGTTGGGGGCAAATGCTTAAAACTACCGATATTGCTCCCATCTAAGGCAGCATCATGCTTTTGCGGATAAGTCAACACAAGCTCTGCCGCAATATTTGGCGTAAAGAAATACGAAATATCAACTTCTGGAATAGTCTTCGTCGACACTGTCAAACGATCTGAAGCACCCACACCACCAATTGGGTCAGATTTATCGGCTGGCGTAATGTTGACAGCACGCGCACGCACCAACCATGGACTTTGCTGCTCTGCCGCTGCTGCGTTGGCCAAACAACTAATTGCAACTAATGCTAAAGCTACTTTCTTCATATCATCTCCCTTATTGAGGATTGTTAAAAAATTAAGGGAAGATTACTGAGAAAAATCAATTAAAAAAATGATGTAGATCAAAATTCCAATAACAAACGACGCATTCATTACGTTCTTAATGCCTAATACGACATTTATTGATTTACATCAAAAATAGTAGAAATTATGTACAAATAAGGTAAATAAAATCCCATTATAATTTTCGAGTGCTGAACTGATTGACTACGACCATGCAGAAAGATAATGCACTTCAAACCAACCTAAAATTTCAATCTATATCGGAAGAATCCATTCATCTTTTGGTTCATACGTTTTATGATGATGTGCGCAAAAATACCATTTTGGGCCCCGTTTTCGACAATGTGTTGCGAGATCAATGGGCGACACATATGCCCAGAATGGTCGATTTTTGGTCAAGCATATTGTTGGGAACAGGTAAATTTCAAGGAAATGTTTACGGTAAGCACATGGCATTAACCGACATTAAAAAAGAACATTTTGTGCAATGGCTATATTTATTTCAAAAAACCGTATTGGGTCTATTCAACGACGAAAGCGCAAGCAAAATTTTGGAAACAGCTGATCGCATCGCTAGCAGCTTACAACACGGCTATTTTGGTGAAAAGAAAGTGCAATTAGCCACTTTAATAATTAATAGTCAATAATTAATGGTCAATAATTGGAAACGGCACTGTCCCAAAAAATTGACGAAGCAAGTAGAATTTTATTCTGTTCTAAACGTTGAACAAGCTCCAACAGTTCCAGTCATGCCAAGCTTGCTCAACGTACTTGATGAACTACTTTCGACGCATAGGCGGCAAATCAGTACACACACCTTTAAACACTTCCGCTGCCATGCCTATCGATTCGCCTAAGGTTGGATGAGGATGTATCGTTTTGCCGATATCCACCGCATCAGCGCCCATTTCAATCGCTAAGGCAACCTCACCTATCATGTCGCCAGCATGCGTACCGACGATGCCGCCGCCGATGATACGTCCGCTTTCAGGATCGAATAATAGTTTGGTGAATCCCTCTTCCCGCCCATTCGCCACGGCACGTCCGCTGGCTGCCCAGGGGAAATGACCTTTTTCGTAGGCGATGCCTTTGGCTTTGGCTTCATCTTCCGTCACACCAACCCACGCCACTTCTGGATCGGTATACGCAACGGATGGAATTACTCTAGCGTCAAAATACGCCTTTTGACCAGCCGCTGCTTCTGCCGCCACATGTGCTTCGTGCACTGCCTTATGTGCCAACATCGGCTGACCAACCAAATCACCAATCGCAAAAATATGCGGCACATTCGTGCGCATTTGCCCATCAACAGGGATAAAACCGCGCTCAGTCACCGTCACTCCGGCTTTATCAGCTGCGATTTTGTTACCGTTCGGGCTACGTCCTACTGCCACCAACACCATGTCATAGACTTGCGCCGATGGTGCTGTTGCTGACCCCGCATCGGCGGCTTCAAAAGATACCTTGATGCCTTCTGGCAAAGCCTCTATCGCCACCGTTTTGGTTTTGGTCATGATGTGGTCGAAGCGGTGAGCATTGAATTTTTGCCAGACTTTGACCATGTCGCGGTCAGCGCCTTGCATCAGGCCTTCCTGCATTTCCACCACATCTATACGAGTGCCCAAAGTTGAATAGACCGTCGCCATTTCCAAACCGATGATGCCACCACCAATGACTAACATGCGTTTTGGCAAGGCATTGTCCTTGCAACGCAATTCCAGCGCGCCGGTTGAATCGACGATGCGCGGATCTTGCGGCGCAAACGGCAAATTCACCACGGATGAACCAGCAGCAATAATCGCTTGCTTGAAGTAAATAGTTTTGATGCTACCATCGACAGCACTCACTCGCATGTGATGCGGATCGATGAATTGGCCTACGCCCTGCACCACATTCACCTTACGTGCCTTGGCCATGCCGGACAGACCGTCCGTCATTTTTCCGATGACTTTCTCTTTCCAGCCACGCAATTGATCGATGTCGATTTTAGGCTTACCGAAACTGACGCCATGCGCAGACAAGGAAGCCACTTCGTCAATCACTGCGGCAACGTGCAACAATGCCTTGGAAGGAATACATCCCACATTCAAGCACACGCCGCCTAGCGTTGAATAACGCTCGACCAGCACGGTATTCAAGCCCAAATCCGCAGCGCGGAAAGCAGCTGAATAACCGCCAGGCCCCGCGCCCAATACCAGCATGTCGCAGGAAATATCCGCCGTGCCAGCAACTACGCTTGTTTGCCCTACTGTTGGTACTTTTGGTACTTGTAGAGCTGGTGCTGCTTGTTGTGGCTGCGGTGGTTGTACTGATGCTTGTGGTGATGCAGCTTGCTCCTGCGGCTGCAATAACAACAACAATAAGGAGCCTTCTGCCACTTTATCGCCTACTTTGACTTTTATTTCCTGCACCACACCAGCGTGACTGGATGGGATTTCCATGCTGGCTTTGTCGGATTCGACCGTAATCAAGGATTGATCCACCTTGATCACATCGCCGAGTTTGACCATCAACTCAATCACTTCTACTTCTTTGAAATCACCGATATCAGGTACTCTGACTTCGATCGTATTAACCGTATTAGCCGTATTAGATATATTGAGATTCGCACTCATGAATGATCTGCCTTTATCTTTTTAATTTTTACAGCAAAGTTTTACGCATATCCGACAAGACTTCAGCCAGATACACACTAAAACGCGCGCCCATCGCACCGTCAATCACACGATGATCGTAGGACAAGGACATCGGCATCATTAAAC
>CAZMPS010000180.1:3587-3926 GCA_964568305.1 uncultured Burkholderiaceae bacterium | reverse complement strand
GCGGTCTTTCTAAGCCTTTTTAACCTTTTTCCAAAGCACGCACCCATGATTTGGCGGGCAGCTTGCAAGCGGCAGTGATGCTGGTTGCACGTGCATACAACGCTGGATAATCCACCTCAGGTTTTGTTTTAAAAGCAATAGCAACCACGTTACCATCATGCACTCTAGGTAAGCAAAGAACGGTGGCAAAGGCAAAGCACATTGCTTTTAAGTTTTTTTGGTAACTGGGATGATCGCCAAACAAATTGACTGTCATGATACCGTGTGGAGCAAGTGTTGCGGCGCATGCAGCGTAAAACTCAGCTGTGTCCAATACTGGGCCACGCGCGGTGGCGTCGT
>CAZMPS010000180.1:0-3577 GCA_964568305.1 uncultured Burkholderiaceae bacterium | reverse complement strand
GTATAAATCAGTTTGTAATATATCGACAGTTTCATGATTATCCGGATTCATTACAAAATCCATCGCGTCCATCTCCAACACTGATAAGCGCCCATCATTAGCCGGCAATTTAAACATTGATTCACAAACAGAAATAACTGCGGGATTGAGTTCCACTGCCGTCACACGCGTCGTGGGAAATTGTCGATAGCAAAACTTGGTTAGAGCGGCACTGCCCAAACCAAGCTGCACGATATGCTGCGTATCCTGCTGGTTATACGGATCATGAAACAACATCCACGCCATCATCTGCTGTGCGTATTCCAATTCCAGCCAATCTGGCTTACGCAAACGCATGGCGCCTTGTACCCATTCTGTACCGAAATGCAAAAAACGCACACCATCCTGCTCCGACAAAGTGACCGGAGCAAATTTGGGCTTGCGGGTATTTGTTTTATACGAAGAGTCCGATTGTGACCGCGCGCGCCCATTATGGGGAGCGCGCTGTGACTCTTCTTTTTCTATGGATTTACGTTTAATAAGCAATTTGAATAGCAACTAATTTGCTGACTAATTTAGTAATCTCGCACACGTCGTGATGATTTTCTTGGAGGAGGAGTCATCACGGCATCCAATATCGGCGTCACCGAAACACGTACTTTGATACGATCGCCAGGTTCATCAGGCATCACAGTCGTGTAAGTATGGCCATTGTATTCATAGGTCACGGCATAACCACTACGACGTGTTTCCCATTGATCAATCGTACGGCATTGACGTACTGGTTGTTCAGCAATTGTACTGCCACTACCATCATTTTCTAGACGATCACCAACTACTGCACCAGCAATCGCACCAGCCGCTGTCGCAGCAGTCCGACCATTTCCACCACCAATTTGATTACCCAAAAGTGCACCTGCCACACCACCTAAAATCGAGCCCCCCACCCCTCTACCTTGTGAACGCTCTACGGGTACATATTCAGTTTTGCATTCTTGGCGTGGACGATTCACTTGTTCAACCTGAGGTGTAACGCGTGTAACATTCGCAAAATCCTCGAAGTCAGCAGCATGCACAAGTGGCAATGCACTGGTAAAAAGAAAAATACCCATCAATTTAGTTTGCATCTTCATCATGACCTCTCAATATTCATGGTAATTCACAGTTTTAAAGGCAAAGGCGTAGCATAAACATGTTAATACCAGTCGTAAAACATAAACACACCTTATGGCAACAAATTGTAACAGTAGTTTTACTAAGAAGTTCTCGCAAAAAAGTTGCCAAAAATCACTTTATTTCCCAAAGGAAATAACATATAATGGGAGGCTACCTGCGCTAGGTTAGCGTACGGCTATGTTTTTAGCCTCAAAAATCGGCATAAAGACCGTCAAAATTATCTAATCTACACAGACTATCCCCCAACCATTAGAACGATCAAAAGGTCAAATTAACGAGGAAGAAATGAGTTTTTTTGAAACCGTGCCGCCTAATGTGGTGCAATCTATACGCGCATATCGCACGATTGATTTGCAAACTGAAGCCGCTCGTCTGGGACAACACTTCTTATATGCACACTTTCTGGATGCAACCACAAAACAAGAAGTATTAGACACGATTGTTACATCTTTTTATCTATCAGACTGCGCTAGCAAAAGTTGTTCTGCCCTGGAAGAATGCTTAACCACTTTAATGCATAAATCAGGATCACAAATCGGTTTTTTAATCGTTTTAGAACAACTACCTTACACACCAGAATTTGATAAAGATGCACGAGAAACACTCTTAGATGTCTTTCGAGATGCTGCAGAATTCTGGGGAAATAAAAAAATTCCATTCCGAGTATTTTATTCATCGCAATAAAACAAGGCACAAACAACGTATATATACCCCATAAATACTTATCGATAAGTATTTTTCCACTCCCGCAAAGCCACAAAACTTGCAACCGGATCCGACTCCAAAATATCCAAACGCCCTATCTCTTTTAAACGATGCATGATTGCAGTTTCTGCATGCCGCAAAAATGGATTCGTTGCTTTTTCCAAACCAATCGTTGACGGTATAGTGGGTTGACCTTGAATACGCTTGTTCTTTTCTTCCTGAATTCTCATGTTTAACCTAGTATTTTCTGGTTCAACCAGATGTGCAAATTGTAAATTGGCCAAGGTATATTCATGTGCGCAATACACCAACGTTTCGTCCGGCAAAGTAGCCAGCTTATTCAAAGAAGCTGCCATTTCTACTGCAAAGTCCGGAAATAAATAACCACATCCTCCAGCAAATAAAGCATCGCCACAAAACAAAAAACGCTGCGCCGGCGCAAAATAAGCAATATGTTCTGGCGTATGGCCGGGCACGTCTAAAACAAAAAAATCTAAGCACAATTCAGGAATGCGTACGGTATCACCCTCCATGAGTCGATAATCAATGTATTTGATCGCCTCATAACGCGGACCAAACACAGGAACTTTGAAGCATTGCAGCAAATCTGCTACTCCGCCAATATGGTCAGCATGACGATGTGTCAGTAAAATAGCCCGTAATACCAGCTTATTTGCCATCAACGCCGCCAAAACAGGCGCTGCGTCGCCAGGATCAATCACTACAGCATGGGTGCCATCATGGATCAACCACAAATAATTATTTTCAAATGCTGGAATGGGCAATACGGTCAATAATTTAGTTGATGAGTTAGTTGATGAGTTAGTTAATGGTTTAGTCAAATTCGTTCCATCAATCAATAAAAAACATGCAAAATCCTGTACCTGAAAGATCGATTATAGCCTTAGGGCCCTGGTTGGAAACACCCGCTGGCAATTATGTCAAGGGCTGGGAACAAGCGCGACTAGATAAACTAACAGCGGATATTTTTGGATTTCATGCAATGCAAATCGGCTTGCCACAAATTCAAGGATTGCGGGCTAATCGCATGCCAAATCAATGGGTAAGCGACACATCTTTGTCACCACAACAACCGAATAACGGAGCAGTTGCTGTTATCCACGATTTAAGCGACTTACCCTTTGCATCGCAAAGTCTGGATCTTGTCCTGCTATTACACGCACTGGAATTTAGTGCCGAACCGCATCAGGCATTGCGTGAAGTTGAACGTGTTTTGATTCCAGAAGGAAAACTCATCGTCTGCGGTTTCAACCCAGCTAGTTTATGGGGCCTACGTCAAGCGATCGGTCGCTTAACCGGCGCACATTTTTTGCCACAAGATGGTGAATTTATCAGTCTACCGCGCTTAAAAGATTGGTTAAAACTACTCAATATGGAAGTCAACCGAGGCCATTTCGGCTGCTACGCCCCACCCTGTACCAGCGAACAATGGATTAATCGATTTGCTTTTATGGAAAAAGCGGGTGACAGATGGTGGCCGTATTTTGGCGCCATCTACATAGTGCAAGCAATTAAACGGGTAAAAGGCATGCATCTAATCGGTGCAAAATGGGGCAAAAAAAGATCTTTACTTTCCAATCGAAATAACATCCCCGCCACCAATAAAACGCATAAAGAATCGTATAAATAAACCCTATAAAAACATGGATAAAGTAGAAATATTTACCGATGGTGCCTGCAAAGGTAATCCCGGCCC
>CAZMPS010000179.1:0-3944 GCA_964568305.1 uncultured Burkholderiaceae bacterium | reverse complement strand
ACCACGTTTTTCCAGCTCAGCATGAGTGGCCTCAATCAACGGCAAACCACCAATACCAGAACCAACATTGACACCAATACGATGAGCATTGGCTTCCGTCACAACCAAACCAGAGTCCTGCATTGCCTGCATACCAGCAGCGATGCCATAGTGAATAAAGACATCCATATGGCGTGCTTCTTTTGCCGGAATGTAATCTTCGATGTTAAAACCCTTTACTTCACCTGCAAAATGCGTCGTATAAGGAGTAGCATCAAATTTCGTGATAGTCGCAATACCAGACTTGCCCGCGAGAATTGCATCCCATGCGGTGGCAACAGTATTACCAACTGGGGACACGCACCCCAAACCGGTAATAACAACACGACGTTCGCGTGAGCGGCTCAAACGATTCTCCTAAAATCAGTCAAAAATTACGATTTAACGTGTGCTGTTGCGTAAGAAATCGCCTGCTGCACAGTAGTAATTTTTTCTGCTTCTTCGTCAGGAATTTCCATTTCAAATTCATCTTCGAGAGCCATCACAAGCTCGACTGTATCGAGCGAGTCAGCGCCCAGATCATCGACGAAAGAAGACTCAATTTTAATATCCGCTTCAGCGACACCCAGTTGTTCAGCAACAATTTTCTTAACGCGTTGTTCGATATCAGACATATTTTTACCTTAATAAGAGTGTAAAAGTGTTACAGAAAGTGCGCGCATTTTATCAGGTTTGCGCAAAAAGAATATAAAAACGTTTCAGAACGCTTAATAACGTTTGGCACTACTTAATTCATGTACATCCCACCATTCACATGCAAAGTGGAACCAGTAATGTAGGCAGCTTGTGGTGATGCCAAGAATGAGACAGCCGCAGCAATATCAGCCGGCAAACCTAAACGACCCAAGGGAATTTGTTGCAGCAAAGTCGCTATTTGCGTTTCATTCAGCGACCTCGTCATATCGGTATCAATAAAGCCTGGCGCAATGCAATTAACAGTGATGTTACGGCTACCAATTTCACGCGCCAAGGCGCGACTCATTCCTTCTACGCCCGCTTTTGCGGCAGCATAATTCATTTGCCCGGGATTGCCCATAGAGCCAACGACTGACGTGATATTAATAATGCGACCATGCTTAGCCTTCATCATGCCGCGCAATACGGCACGGGATAAACGTCCAACTGCAGTCAAGTTGGTAGCAATAACGCTATCCCACTCTTCATCTTTCATCCGCATAGCAAGCTGATCCTGCGTAATGCCCGCATTATTGACCAGAATAGAAACGCTGCCGTATTCCTTTTGGACTACGTCCAGTACATTATTGCAGTCGGCAGCATCATTCACGTTCAATACCAATCCTTTGCCACAACCAGGACGGATAGCAGCCAAATACTCGGAAATAGCGACCGCACCAGCTTCTGACGTTGCTGTGCCCAACACGATTGCGCCTTGTGCAGCCAACTCCAACGCAATTGCTTTTCCTATACCACGCGAAGCGCCTGTTACCAGAACTATTTGATTGTTTAAATTGTTTAAACTCATGCCAAATCCTCGTTCAAAAGCGACAATACTTTGTCTAAAGATGCTTGATCGATCACAGAGTCTGTGATCAATTCGCCATTAATTCGCTTGGTCAAGCCCATCAACACTTTACCTGGGCCACATTCGATGACATGCGTCATGCCTTGTGCGGCAATTTTTTGCACCGTCTCGACCCAACGCACTGGGCTAGCTGCCTGGCGTACTAACGCATCCTTAATGTCTGCGGGATCACTCAACATCGCGACATCAACGTTGTTAATAAGGGGAATTTGCGGCGCAGAAAAATGCAAATCTGCCATGTAAGTACGCAAACGATCAGACGCGGGTTTTAACAAAGAAGAATGAAATGGCGCAGACACCGGCAAGATTAAAGCGCGCTTGGCGCCTTGTGCCTTGGCGATTTCACATGCGCGCTCAACCGCGCTCCTATGTCCAGCAATGACAACCTGGGATGGCGCATTAAAATTAACGGCTTCCACAACTTCCGCCACATTATCCGCATTACGTGCCGCTTCTCCACACACTGCTTGCACACTCGCATCTGACAAACCAAGAATAGCGGCCATCGAACCCTGTCCGACTGGCACCGCCTCTTGCATGACTTGCGCGCGAAAACGCACTAGCGGCAACGCATCGTGGAACGCAATCACGCCTGCTGCGACCAAAGCAGAATACTCACCCAAACTATGGCCAGCGACCATGTCAGGCACTTTACCACCAGCAGCAATCCACGCGCGATACAAAGCCACACCGGCCGTCAACATCACTGGCTGCGTATTGGTAGTCAAATCAAGATCTTCTTTGGGCCCTTCATGTATCAATTTATACAAATCAAATTTCAATACATCCGAGGCTTCAGCAAGAGTTTGCTGCACGACGGCGTTATCACGCAAACCATCTAGCATGCCAATGGCTTGTGAACCTTGACCGGGAAAAACAAATGCGAATTTAGTCATTTAATGCTCTTTACGAATATTAAAAATTTATTACATACGTACCAACACGGCGCCCCAGGTAAACCCACCACCCACACCCTCCATCAAAATATTTTGTCCTGGCTGAATACGACCATCACGCACCGCCACGTCAAGTGCCAGAGGAATAGATGCCGCAGAGGTATTACCATGCTGATCAACAGTAACGACCATTTTCTCCAAAGGCATGCCCAACTTTTTAGCCGTGCCTTGCATAATCCGGATATTAGCTTGATGCGGAATCAGCCAATCAAGCTGTTCAGCCCTCATATTGGCACTTTCCAATACTTCGTTCGCTACTTTTTCAAGTACCGAAACAGCCAATTTGAATACGCCTGGTCCATCCATGATTAAAAAAGCGCTACCCTCAACCTGACCACCCCGCAAATTGCCTGGCAAACAAAGAATATCGGTATGACGGCCATCGGCATGCAATTTAGTCGCCAATATGCCGGGTTGACTAGAAGCAGTTAACACAACCGCTCCGGCACCATCACCAAACAAAACACAAGTTGTCCTATCATTGAAATCCAGTATTTTGGAAAAGACTTCCGCGCCGATTACTAATACATTTTTGTGCGCACCAGATTTGATAAAGCTATCTGCGATCGATAAGGCATAAATAAAACCGCTACACACGGCTTGCACGTCCATCGCTGGACAACCATTTTCGATGCCAAGTTTCCGCTGCACGACACAAGCTGTACTGGGAAAACCACCTAAAAAATCAGGAGTAGATGTGGCCAATATGATTAAATCAATATCGTTAGTCGCCAAACCCGCCATTTCAATTGCACGCTGGCTAGCTTCCACAGCCAAATCACTGGATTGGGTATCTGGCTCGACATAATGACGCGCAGCAATACCGCTGCGTGAAACTATCCATTCATCCGATGTTTCGATACCCTGTGCAGCTAATTGATCTGCAAGAATTTGATTCGTGATCCGCTTGGAAGGAAGGGCACTACCAGTGCCGATAATTTTGCTAAAAATAGTCATGCTGTTTAATCGCCAAGTTTCGTTTAACTACCATCAATACCAAACATCGCACACTAGCATACTAGACATCCTGCGGCATTAATCCCTGCATCTTACTGGCAATACGTGACATCACGTCATATTTGACCGCATCAAATGCCCGTTTGATCGCCCATTCATACGAATAAATATCAGCACTGCCATGGCTTTTAAATACCAATCCCCGCAAACCCAACAAACTGGCGCCATTGTAACGAGAGGGATTTAAACGACGTGAAACTCTCTTCAAGGCGGTACGTGCCAACAATGCGCCTAATAAACTAAACACACTACTTTTGAGTTCCGTCGTCAATACGCTTTTAAAGAAACGCGCCAAACCCTCCAATGCTTTCAAGGTGATATTACCAACAAAACCATCGCAAACCACAATATCTGTAGTGCCTTTAAAAATATCACTGCCTTCGACATTG
>CAZMPS010000178.1:0-4014 GCA_964568305.1 uncultured Burkholderiaceae bacterium | reverse complement strand
GAATGATTTGTTGATGATAGGGAGTCGCCATATCATCATCACCCGCCCAGTATTCAAACAAATCTCCTAAGAGATACAGCTGCCTGGCGTGGATTGCTTGTTGTTGCAAAAAATCGAGAAAAGCCTGGGTTGTTTTGGGATGGGACTGTTGTAGGTGTAAATCGGAAATGAAGAGTGCCAGCATGTGAGTCCTGTTAAAGGCATGATGGGGAGGATGTAGTAGGGCGGGTTAATAACCCGCCGGAACTACAAAATATCGATAACGCTATTTAAGCGACAACTTCTGCTTTTTGAATAACAACATCTTCAACTGGCACATCGGCAAACATACCGCTACGGCCGGTTTTGACAGCTTTGATTTTATCGACCACTTCAGTACCAGCAACCACTTTGCCAAATACACAGTAACCCCAACCATCTTGACCTGGGAAATTCAGGAAAGAATTGTCAGCAACGTTGATAAAAAATTGGGTAGAAGCAGAGTGTGGATCAGATGTTCTCGCCATAGCGATAGTGTAAGCATCATTTTTGAGGCCATTTTTGGCTTCATTTTCTATCGGCGCATTGCTGGATTTTTGCTTCATGCCGGGTTCAAAACCACCGCCTTGAATCATGAAGCCATTGATAATTCGATGAAAAATCGTGCCATTGTAATGACCAGCATTGACGTAAGCGAGGAAGTTTTCAACACTTTTCGGCGCTTTGTCAGCGTACAGTTCGATTGTGATATTGCCGTGATTGGTGGTGAGAATGACGCTCATAAATGCCTTTATTTGAGAATGAAATTTAATTATGTATTATTGAACGATAGAAACAGAATTGATCACAATAGTTTTGATGGGCACATTTTGATGCATCATTCGAGAACTAGTGTTAACGCGTTTAATTTTATCAACGACTTCCATCCCTTCGATCACTTTGCCAAAGACACAATAACCCCAGCCATCTTGTCCAGGATAATCCAGCGCTTGATTATTTTCGACGTTGATAAAAAATTGTGATGTTGCTGAATGAGGTTCACCCGTACGTGCCATGGCAATCGTATAAGGTGTATTTTTTAGGCCATTTGGGGCTTCATTTTCTATTGGTTCGTGCGTCGATTTTTGTTCCATGTTTTGATCAAAACCACCACCTTGAATCATAAAACCATCAATGACACGATGGAAAATTGTGCCATCGTAATGGCCTTCTCTGACATACCTCAGGAAGTTTTCAACAGTTTTTGGTGCTTTGTTGGGATAAAGTTCCAGGACTATCTTTCCCATTGTGGTATTAAGAACGACACGTGGCGCATCATTTGCAACAGCACAATGTGTTAAAAGACCCAGTAACAGCGTACCAAGTAGCAGTTTTGTAATGGATTGAATCAAGAATTGAATGAACCCAGTAAAGTTAATCAATGGATGAAAATTATTAACTTTATGAAAACGATGAAAAAGAACTTGTTTCATTATGTCTAATGAGTTTTTTGAGTACTAAATTTCTTAAATATTATTTTCTGCAATGATCTTCCATTGCGCGCCTTCTTTTGCCCAATATTGGCGTTTGCGCACACTGATTTTTTTCTTACCGATGGCAGTATCTTGCATGAAAACGCTGACCAGCATGTCATTCTGACCAGGATAACGGAACAATGACATATCGCGCACTTTGATAGAAATGTCATTTGTAGCATGCTGCGGTAGTTTGTTTTTATTTAACCAAGTCCGTGAATCTTCACCCAATACCGATTTGAATTTTTGCGAATAGTTAGCCAGTATGCGGGTGTTATTCATACTTTCCATATCGCGTCGCCAGCCATCTATCATTTTTGTTGCGATCGTACGCTCACCATTCCATTTTGCTTTATTAATAAATTCGGCTTGTTCAGTAATGATGACTGGGGTTTTCCCAATTTCTATGGATGATTGGAGTTTTTCAAAATCGGGGTTAGTTAATACAACACATCCATCTGATGCCAGTGGAGGGCGGCTGTATACACTCGATGGCGTACCGTGTAACCAAATGCCTGAGCCACTACGTCCATTTATCTTGTCCCACTCGTTAGGATAGTTGATTGGCAATGCGCCTGAACCATAAAAATCTGGCAGCGTTTTACGCGATAGATGGCTGGTGATGTGATAGACGCCAACGGGTGTTTTCTGGTCTCCTTCTTTGACCTTATTAATTCCCAGCTTACCTTGTGAAACGTAATAATCAGTCATCAACTTCAGTTGTCCAGCTTGATTATGATAGACGTACAAGCGGGACTGCTTTGTGTCTACAATCAATGCATATTTTTGATCATCACGAAGTTGTAATATGGCCCGAGGTACCAAGTCAGGATCAGGGCGTTGGCGTAGCGACTTTAAACGAACCATAGCTTCGTCACGCAAGTCTTTCAGCTTGTCTGCAGGGGCTTTTTCAATCGCCCCCAAAGTGGTGACAGGGCGTGTATGCATCAGTAGCAAGTCACCACGAATCAGATGTGCTAGGTGAAAATTAGGATAGGCCTCGATCAATGCATCAATTTTTGCTTCTGCTTGGCTTAAGTTGTTAGCAGCAAGGTCTTTGTAGACTTGGATCAGCATGGTGTCTGGATCAGGTCTTGATATGGGTGCTGGTGCTTTTTTGGCCAACGAAGGAGTGGACAGCATCCAACTACTCGTAATAAGTAGTGAGATTGCCTTCAAAAATAAAACGCGCCTAAGGGAGGCCTTCCTTAGGCGCATATTCGATGCTGGGTAGTACATTAATTGCCTGAATGTTCCTGCTTGATTTTCCAACTTCCAGCTTGCTTGACAAGTGTCAAGACTTTTCTGCTGTTGGCAGTTAAGCGATCAGAGACGTAAATTTGACGGAATTTGACAGTGGCAGTGTTGCCATCGACACTGACTTGTGGTGACTCAATTTGGACATTAATATGTCCTTTTCCTTCAATGCGGGAGCGACGTTCTTCAGCCCATGCTTTATTTGACATGCCTTTGGGTGTTTGGAAATCACTGCTGTAGACACTGAGGTAAGTTTTTACATCTTTACCACTCCATGCTTTCGCCCACTTGTTAACAGATTTTAAGACTTCTTCTTGTTCTTCATCTTTGGCGGAAGGTTTGACTGCTGGTTTTGTCTCAGGTTTGTTTTCTGCTTTGGCTACAACAGTAGGTGTCGCAGGAGTCGTTGGTGCAGAGGATTTGGCAGCTGGGGTAGATGCGGTTTTTGGAACTGTTCCGCCCGTTGTATTGCCTACTAGCGTACGCACCATCGTTAATTTCGATTTGGCCGTTGGATTGCTAGAGTCTAATTGCAATGCTTTGTCATATGCTTGACTTGCAAGTTTTGCATAAACATCACCCAGGTTTTCATGTGCTGTTGCGTAAGTTGGATTGGTGCGGATTGCCATTTCTAAAGCAGCACGCGCCTTGTCATATTGCGCATTAGATGCAAACAATACAGCCAAATTATTGTATGGCTCAGGCAGATCTGGGAAATCTTCCGTCAATTTAGTGAAAAGGGCAATTGCCTCTGCCGACTTGTTTTGTTCGGTTAATATCAAACCCTTCAAAAATCGCATTTGTGCATCTTGTGGCTTTGTCGCTAGAGCTGCATCGACTTTGGTCAGCGCTTCGGAAAATTGGCCGGCACGGATAAGTTTGCTGACATCGCTGAAATTGTCGGCCATTGCTGGTGCTGATGAAAGCGCGGCGAATAAGCCAAATGCTGTCAAAACATTACGGGAAGTACTGCGTACGCGTCGATTCAAAGTGGAGTGGAATGATGGGAGCATAGATTTCATCAATGTTATACTTTCTGGAAAGGATATTATTCTATCAAATAAATGCTAAAAAAAAAGTGTGCAGAGGATTTTGTTGCAGCCTAATTTAACTATTTTAACTATTTAGAATTATTTGAAACTATTTAAGGTTGTTCATACAAAAAAAAGCCGATTTAAATTGACCTAAAATTAACCATTTATTTAACTAATTCAACTGGTTGGCAAGTGGTTGTTTGAGAAAACTCTGATTATTGACTTATGAG
>CAZMPS010000177.1:0-4065 GCA_964568305.1 uncultured Burkholderiaceae bacterium | reverse complement strand
TTTTCCGATGTGGAACTGCAGGTTGAGTAAATCGTTTTTAGATTGTTGTACGCGAAAAGAGTGTATTTTCATATTTTGATATAGATAAACAACCTTAACGCACAGCATTCGGATTGAAATGTTGATTTTCAATCTTACCAAAGCAATTGCCGAATGGATCTTGTACAGCTAGAACTTTGATTTCACTTCCGACATCTACCATAGGTTCAAGCACAGTAGCACCCAAGGTTAGCAAGCGAGAGTAAGCTGATTCGATGTTTTCCACTCCTCATAATGGTTGCGGGCCTGTTGTTCATAATTGCTTATTTGGTAATGCATTAAGCTCAAAACCTCCCACCGAAAAACCAACATCAAACGGTTCATCGAAGTAAAGTTCTTGTTCGAGCACGGTTGTGTACCATTTTTTAGCAGCGGTAAGGTCTAGTGCGGGATAAATTGTCGTGCCTAAACTGAGGATCATAGAGATTATTTTATTGTTTTTATTTTAAAACATTTGAATTTTAATAAAAAAACAATTATTCTATTAATAATTAATTTAAATTATTAGTCAATCAAATAGTAGCAATTAATTACTCCATCCCAATGTTAACTAAGGATTAATTTATGTTTCCTGTAAATTCTGTAATGTCAAGGTTAGTATTCCCATACAGCGAGAAAAGTGCTACTGAATTAAATTTTAACGATCCTGTGGTGCAAAAAGAATTGGTAGAAGGAGTAATGGTAGGAACAGTAACAGATGGGGAAACTATTGCCAAATTGGCAAATTGTGTTGTTTGTATAGGTTCTGAAGAGCAAAAGCAAATTCTAGATTCTAAATTGGAATTTTTCTTCGGGGTCATACATGCTCATCCAGAGGCAATGGTTGCTTGTAGATTTTTTACTGCCGAACTAGCGCAAATGGCTATTGCAGGGGCAATTTACTCCGAGAGTTTTGGTGCTGATTCAACCGTGCTGATAGCGCTGGTAGATCAATTGAAAATGTTCACATCTCCCACAGCGCAACAAGTGATTGCACATAGTATTGTTTATGAACGCTTTGGCGCTGCCCCAGACGTGCTTGCAGCTTTGGCGGGACAATTAGGAATTTTCACAGATGATGAAGCGCAATTGATTCTCGCAGAGGCTATTGAGGAAGGTAAATCACCATTTAGTAGAGATACCACTGTACTAAGCAAAATAGATGAAGGCATGAATACATTGTTTACTAATCCAGTCGCATTACAGATATTAAACGAAGCTAAAACACGTGGAAGATTCAATGTGATAACTAGTGGAAGCGCTGATTTATCCAGATTTTTCGTCAATTAAAATAAGTAAGTCTTTGATTTTTAATGGCGTGAAATTCCAGAAAATGAATAAATCAGCGGTTCTTTCTCGGTAAGGTGCAATAAGCAAAGCGCATTACACTTTTTTGCGCTCTTAGCGAGAATATTCTTCATGCCAGTTGTCGTGTCTATTTCTGTGCTCACAGCCATAGCGACCATCGCGATAATCTCTGAAATCACGTTGATGTCGAGGCGACCACAAAAGCCCTGTTGTCACAGCTTTAATTTTTTAAGCGATATCCAGTTTTAAAAATCCAGGTCACTGCACCCAAGCATAAAAAAAGAAAAATTAGCGTGATTGCCAAACTGATTTCAACACTAACATCTGCAGTGCCATAAAAACTCCAGCGGAAGCCACTGATCAAATACACGATGGGATTGAATAGCGTGATGGAGCGCCAGGTGGGCGATAGCATGTCGATTGAGTAAAATGCGCCGCCCAAAAAAGTTAAGGGCGTGATGATCAACATGGGAATGACTTGCAGCTCTTCAAATCCCTTGGCCCAAATACCGATCACAAAGCCGAACAGGCTGAAGCTTGCCGCGGTTAAGAGCAAAAATGTGATCATCCAAAAAGGATGCAGGATGTGAATCGGTACGAATAAACTAGCGGTCGCTAAAATCATCAAACCTAGCACGATGGATTTAGTCGCCGCCGCACCGACGTAGGCCACGACGATTTCAACCGTAGAAATTGGTGCTGAAAGTAGTTCATAAATTGTCCCTGTGAATTTGGGAAAAAAAATGCCAAAAGACGCATTGAAAATACTTTGCGTAAACAGCGACAACATAATCAGGCCAGGTACGATAAATGCGCCATAAGTAATGTCATTGACTTGTGTCATACGCGATCCAATCGCGGCACCAAACACAACGAAATACAGCGAGGTTGTGATCACTGGCGTCACTAGGCTTTGCCACAAAGTGCGCAGGGCGCGCGCCATTTCAAATTTATAAATGGCCCAAATGCCGTGGAAGTTGAATCTTGATGGTGTTCTTGATGTGGATGATTTCATCATTAATCCTTCTTTTTGTCGTGCACCAGGTTAACAAAAATGTCTTCGAGCGAACTTTGGCGCGTATTTAAATCTCTAAAAGCAATACCCAAATCATCCAGTTGACGTAACAGTGTCGGAATACCGGTATGTTCAGTTTTGGTGTCAAAGCTATAAATCAGTTCATGACCTTGTGCGTTTAGTTGCAAATTCCACTCACTAAGTTCAGGTGGAATCATCGTCATGGGATGCATAAGATTGAGTGTGAGTTGTTTTTTTCCTAATTTTTTCATCAACGCGGTTTTTTCTTCCACCAGAATGATTTCGCCTTTTCTAATGACGCCAATCCGATCTGCCATTTCTTCGGCTTCATCAATGTAATGCGTAGTCAAAATAATTGTGACGCCGCTGTCGCGCAACTTGCGTACCAGTGCCCACATATCGCGCCTTAGCGCTACATCCACGCCGGCGCTGGGTTCGTCAAGGAAGAGAATTTCCGGCTGATGTGACAGCGCTTTAGCAATCATGACGCGGCGCTTCATGCCGCCGGATAATTCCTTAATTTTGCTTTGGCGCTTATCCCAAAGCGACAAATCACGTAGCAATTTTTCGATAAAAGCCGGGTCAGGTGGATAACCAAACAACCCACGACTAAAACTCACTGTTGCCCAGACCGTTTCAAACGCATCGGTGGTCAATTCTTGTGGAACCAAACCAATTTTGGTCCGCGCGGCGCGATAGTCATTCAAGATATCGTAGCCATCTACCAACACCGTGCCAGTGCTGGGCGTGACTATCCCGCAAATGATACTGATCAGCGTCGTTTTGCCAGCGCCATTGGGACCGAGCAGGGCGAAAATCTCGCCTTTTTTGATCGCAAGGCTGGCATTTTGTAATGCGTACGTGCCAGAATCGTAAGTTTTGGTGAGATTGTTGATAGAGACGATAAAAGGAGTATCTGCGCTATTGGATGAATTTTGGCCATCTATAGCGCTTGTTTTGAGTTGGGACATGAGTGTGATTTTAAGGTTTGGAATATATAGTCCCGGAATGATATAGGAAACCATTCAAATTTACAGACCAGATAAATGGCCAACAAATTAACTTGATTGGACTGGATGGCAATACAAAAAAGAGCTACGTTTTCACGTAGCTCTTTGCATTTTGGCTCCTCGACCTGGACTCGAACCAGTGCTACCAATTGCATTGACATATGTCCAGAAAATAATAAACTGACAAAACAAATAAAGATAAACTAATTAAACTTAGTTTGGTTTAACTTAACTTGGTTTGAGTTAACTTAGTTTATTTGGTTTTGCTTATTTACTCTCATGAAAGCCGATTTATTATGGAAACCATCAATATTCACGAGGCAAAAACGCATCTTTCTCGCCTGGTTGAGCAAGCCGCAAAGGGCGAGCCATTTATTATCGCTAAAGCTGGTAAACCTCTGGTAAAAGTCATGGCACTGAATGCACCAGTGGCTGGGCAAACTCGCCGTATTGGTTTTCTAACCGAAAAGATTGCTGTCCCTGATGATTTTGATCGTATGGGGAGCGCACAAGCAATGGTGGAGGGAATTGTTCTACTGACGACTGATTTGTTGGTAGCGCAATATGCTGGCCCGGTGCGTAAAGTGTAGCCATCAATCGCGCAAAAAAAAGCTACGTGAGAACGTAGCTTTTTGTATTTTGGCTCCCCGACCTGGACTCGAACCAGGGACCTGCGGATTAACAGTCCGTCGC
>CAZMPS010000176.1:0-4076 GCA_964568305.1 uncultured Burkholderiaceae bacterium | reverse complement strand
CTGCAACGTACAGGCATCACACCATTTAAAGAGTTTGTGTATGCCACTGCGATCAATTAATTGAACCAGCATCAAGAAAGAATACAAATGCGTGAAATTATCAAAGATAAAATGGTTGTCACTGATGACTGGACTGTATTGCAGTTAGCAGAGGGGGAAACACCAGAAACCGTGGTTGTTCCTGAAGGCAAAGTCATCGTGCCAGTCAAAGCCTGGTTGGCACAAGCTGCATTGCAAAATCGCAATGATGTAGGCGTATGGTTCGCCAGCGATGAGCGGCCTGAGGTGCTCCAAGGCAAAATCGCCAACATTCCCGTTATTGCGGTGGATTTCCCTAAATTTGCCGATGGCAGAGGCTATTCCATCGCCTACAATTTACGCGCCCGTTTGGGTTTTACTGGCGAATTACGCGCCATCGGCGATGTGTTGCGCGACCAATTGTTTTATATGCAACGCGTTGGTTTTAATGCTTTTGCTACACGCCCTGACCGCAACATTCATGATGCACTCAAAGGATTAACGGATTTTTCTAACAGTTACCAAACTTCATGGGATCAAAAATTGCCATTGTTCCGACGCGTGCAACGCACTACTCAATAAATATTAAAAATTTAAAATCATGAGTAACGACAAACAATTCAATGAGTTACTAGTCAATACACGCAAAACGCTAGCACGTATTGCCAGCGACTTCTCACCAGTTGTGTTTGCTTCTAGCTTGGCGCTAGAAGATATGGTGCTGACTGATTTAATCGCGTGGGGACAACTTCCCATTAGAATTTTTTCCTTGGAAACCGGGCGCTTGCATAAAGAAACGCTAAGCATGATAGAACGCGTGAAAGAAACCTACGGCATCTCCATTGCTCTTTATCGCCCCGACCAAAAAGCAGTTGATGAGTATGTGCAGCAACATGGTTTAAATGCGTTCTATGACAGTGTAGAAATGCGCAAGGAATGCTGCCGGATTCGCAAAGTAGAACCATTAAAACTGGCTCTACATGACAACAAAGCATGGATTACGGGTCAGCGCCGCAGCCAATCCAGTACGCGTACTGACTTACAGGTGCAAGAAGAAGATTTAGCCCACAACATGGTGAAATTTAATCCATTGGCTGACTGGTCGGATGACGATGTGTGGCGTTACATCAAATCGCATCACGTACCATACAACCCTTTGCATGACCAAGGCTATCCTTCTATCGGTTGCGAACCTTGTACCCGCGCTATTCAACCAGGCGAAGATATACGCGCTGGGCGCTGGTGGTGGGAAAACCCCGACAGCAAAGAATGCGGTTTGCATGTGGTAGATGGCAAACTGGTCAGAATCAAAGCAGTTTAAATAACGAATATAAATTAATAAACGATTAATAATTAAAAATACTTAATAACTTAATAAGTAAAACATTCATGAATACTGTAATTAATCAACGGCATTTGGATAGCCTGGAATCGGAAGCGATCCACATCATGCGTGAAGTAGCAGCTGAATGCAGTAATCCTGCACTGCTGTTTTCAGGTGGAAAAGATTCGGTCGTACTGCTGCGTATCGCGGAAAAAGCGTTTCGCCCGGGCAAATTCCCGTTCCCGCTTTTGCACGTCGACACAGGGCATAACTTCCCTGAAGTCATCACCTTCCGCGACCAACGCGCTGCAGAATTGGGCGAGCGCTTGGTCGTCCGTTCAGTCGAAGATTCAATCAAACGCGGCACAGTACGTTTGCGTAATCCCAATACTGATTCTCGCAACGCAGCTCAAGCCGTCACACTACTGGAAGCCATTGCTGAATTTCAGTTCGATGCTTGCATAGGCGGTGCGCGCCGCGATGAAGAAAAAGCCCGCGCTAAGGAACGTATTTTTTCCTTCCGTGACGAGTTCGGACAATGGGATCCCAAAGCGCAACGACCAGAATTATGGGATTTGTACAATACCCGGGTACACCCAGGTGAAAACATGCGCGTATTCCCAATTTCAAACTGGACTGAGTTGGATGTCTGGCAATATATTGCACGAGAAAAATTGGCACTACCACCGATTTACTTTGCCCATGAACGCCAAGTGATTCCACGCAATGGTTTGCTAGTACCACTTACCGACCTGACGCCAGCAAAAGAAGGCGAAACCATCGAAACTCAAATCGTACGTTTCCGCACCGTGGGAGATATTTCGTGCACCTGCCCAGTTGCATCTGATGCAACCACAGTCGAATCAATTATTGCTGAGACTGCCATCACGCAAATCACGGAACGCGGCGCTACCCGTATGGATGATCAAACATCGGAAGCATCTATGGAAAAACGCAAGAAAGCAGGATACTTTTAATGAACGCCATCGTTTCAGAACAATCAACAACCTCACAACAAGAATCCGGCTTACTGCGCTTCATCACGGCTGGTTCCGTCGATGATGGCAAAAGCACATTGATTGGCCGCTTGTTATTCGACAGCAAAGGTATTTTTGCCGATCAACTCGATGCCATGTCGCGTGCCAAACATAAACGCACGGTCGGTGACACCATCGATTTGTCGTTGTTGACGGATGGATTGGAAGCGGAACGCGAGCAAGGAATTACAATTGATGTGGCATATCGCTATTTCGCCACGCCAAAACGAAAATTCATCATCGCTGACACACCAGGACATGAGCAATACACGCGCAACATGGTCACCGGCGCTTCGACTGCTGACGCCGTTATCCTGTTGGTCGATGTCTCCAAAGTCAAATTAAATGACGATGGCAGCGTGGATTTGCTAGTGCAAACCAAACGTCACTCCACCATCGCGCATTTGCTGCAAATTGAACATGTGATCGTGGCAGTCAATAAAATGGATTTGGTCAATTATGATCAAAACGTGTACGACCGCATCGTCAAAGCGTATCAAACCTTTGCAAAGCAATTGGGCATCAAGGATATTCATCCGATTCCTCTTTCCGCCCTGGCTGGTGACAATGTGGTGATGAGTAGTGAAAACATGCCATGGTATCAAGGCCCGACTCTGATCAACTTACTGGAATCACTCTCGGTTTATGATGAGTCGCATAACGAGCCTTTGCGCTTTCCCGTGCAATTGGTAGCGCGCCACAATGGTCATGAAGCAAAGGATTTCCGTGGTTACATGGGACGTGTTGAGGCAGGAAAAGTGCACAAAGGCGATAAACTGACCATCCAACCAAGCGGCCACAGTGCGACTGTTAAAGATATTTTGTTGCTAGATCAATCACTAGCATCTGCTTGTGCCGGTTCATCCGTCACCATTTTGCTGGATGAATATGTGGATATTTCGCGCGGCGACATGTTGGTTGCAGCAGAACAGCCAGCAACTTTACTGAAAACATTGGAAGCAGATATTTGCTGGTTATCAGAAGAACCACTAGACATGCGACGCAAATATTGGTTAAAACATACCAGCAAGCAAACCGCCGCGCGTATCACCAAAATCGATAGCCGTTTAGATATCAATACACAGCAACGTCATGCCAGCGATACCATCAAGCTCAATGATATCGGTCGCATCAGCCTCAACGTGCAACAAGCCCTAGCTGCTGACGATTACAGCAATATTCGCGCTACTGGGGCATTCATTTTGATTGATGAGGTCACGCACCAAACAGTCGCGGCTGGGATGATTCGGTTGGCGTAAGCATCTATCTCTATGCCAGGAAAAGTGTATTTAATAGGTGCAGGTCCCGGTGCTGCTGATTTGATCACCGTACGTGGGGCCCGCATTTTGGCGCAAGCTGATGTGGTGCTATACGACGCATTGGTCACTGATGAGATGTTAGCATTATGCTCACAAGCCATCAAAATCCCTGTCGGAAAACGTTGTGGACACCCCTCCACTAAACAAGAAGACATCAATCAACAATTGATTAATTACGCACAACAATACACTTTGGTCGTGCGATTAAAAGGTGGCGATCCGATGTTGTTTGGTCGTGCAGATGAAGAGCTGCGTGCGTTAGAAAGCCAAGGGATCGCCTATGAAATCATTCCCGGCATCACCGTTGCCCTAGCCGCTGCTGCAACCAGCAAACAGCCTCTCACCAAACGTGGCGTTTCCAGAAGCGTGGCTTTTTTC
>CAZMPS010000175.1:1417-4129 GCA_964568305.1 uncultured Burkholderiaceae bacterium | reverse complement strand
TAATAACACAATGAAATCGCCGATTTCCTGTGGAATTTCATGCGCAACAATCGCTAATCCTGTGACCAACCCCAACTGAGGATCGGCTAAAAACGCAGCAGCAATCAAAATTCCATCGGTAAAATTGTGTAAACCATCGCCCACCAATATCATCCAACCAGCCTTGCCCGCTTCCCTCGCATCGTGACCATGTGCGTGATGGTGTCCATCGCCTTCATGATGATGAGAGTGGCGCAAAATGGCCAATTTTTCCAACATGAAAAAAGTCAGCAAACCAGCCAACAAGGTAGCGAACAAGGTATACGGTTCCGCTTTTGATTCAAAAGCTTCCGGCAAAGCGTGCAACAGCGAAGTCGACAACATGATGCCTACTGACAAGCTCACCATGCGCTCCACCATTTTTGACAAAAAAGTGAAGGAAAAAACAGCGGCGGCAGTAATACTCAACACACCAGAAATAGTCGTCGCCAGCAAAATGGAAACCAGCGTGGCGTTCAAGGTTAGATTAATTTGGATTCTCCAAGCAGGTCAATTGTTAATCAGCCTTCAAATACTAGGCAGCATCCGCTTGACGCACTGCACGCACAAAAGCGCGTATTTTATCAATGTCTTTGATTCCCTTGGCGAGCTCTACCCCACTGCTAATGTCTACGGCGTAAGGACGCACTTGCTGGATGGCATCAGCCACATTTTGCACCGATAAGCCACCACTCAAAATAATGCACGGTGCCAATTCTTTTGAGATGATCGACCAGTCAAACGTCTTGCCCGAACCGCCATACGCATCGACAAAGGTATCCAATAACAATCCGTTCCATAATTTACTACCAGCACGATATTGTTGATCAGTATGCAACAAATCGCCAG
Organism: uncultured Burkholderiaceae bacterium; assembly: GCA_964568305.1. Taxonomy (GTDB): domain Bacteria; phylum Pseudomonadota; class Gammaproteobacteria; order Burkholderiales; family Burkholderiaceae_D; genus JAGKXB01. Next base: position 3,262 of record CAZMPS010000175.1, on the reverse strand, counting down.
CTGTCATTTCAGGTTTCACCCGCATGGCACGGATAAAAGGACGTTGCACTTGCTCCGCTATTGCATGACATTGCGCCGGAATTTCATCGCCATGAAATTGCAATAAAGAAACCGGTACTTGCGCCAGCGTTGCAGCGATTTCTTGTCCGGATGCGTTGACAAACAAGCCGACCGTCGTAATAAAAGGCGGAATGGCAGCGATCAACTCAGCAGCCAATTTAGGTTCAACATAACGCGGACTTTGGGGATAAAATACAAAACCAATCGCATCTACACCCGCCGCAACGACAGCCTGTACATCCTGCATGCGAGTGAGGCCACAAATTTTGATACGGGTACGTTGTTGAATGGGTTGCATAGATTGCATAGCATTGAATGAATATGATGAATGTAATAAACGTTTATTTTTGCAAAAATGGCAATGCATAGGTTTTTATTTGAGGCAAATTCCATTTTTTATCATAATCAATTTTTGCCAAATACAAGCCATCCGGCATCAAAGTTGGTGCAGCACGTGAACGATCAGCATTTTGCAATACCGTACGCAACCACTCTAATGAATGCTTGCCGGTACCGACATAAATTAAAGAAGCAACAATGTTACGCACCATATGTTGCAAAAAGGCATTGGCACAAATGGTAAAAGTAATCCATTCGCCATGCCGTTCAACCTCTATGCTGTGCATCACTTTAATCGGTGATTTCGCCTGGCACTCAGACGCACGAAACGCAGAAAAATCATGCGTTCCAACCAACACTTGTGCCGCCTCGCGCATGGCACCCGCATCCAGCGGTTGGAATATCCAGCCCACTTTACCCGCTAGCAAAGGAGAACGTATAGGGCTGTTGTGCAACACGTACACATAAGTACGTGCAACCGCACTGAAACGTGCATGAAAGTTATTCAATACGTCAGCGCCATCATTAAGAACATTAGCAACATCAGGGACAACCGGACCCACATCACAAGCCCAACAAACTGCAATTGATGAAGGCAAAAACGCATTCACGCCACGCACCCAGGAAAATGGTGCGCGCTCAACGTCGGTATCGAAATGCACGATTTGCTCTATCGCATGTACCCCTCTATCAGTGCGTCCAGCGCAAGTAGTAGCAATATCAGTCAGTGTGAATTTTTTCAAAGCCACTTCCAGTTGATCCTGGACCGTCTGGCCTTCTGGCTGCGTTTGCCAGCCATACCACGGCAAACCATCGTATTGCACGCCCAACACAATACGCTTTAAATCAGGTTTCAAGAATTTATTCCTTATTGAATCCCAAGTTACTAATTAAATATTAAGTAATTGGTATTTAGCGCATCAATTTTTTAAGCAGGGCCGTTGCTTTTGCCACCTGCTCGGCTGAACCATTCTTGATCACTTCATCCAGCAATTCACGAGCGCCTTGTTTATCACCGATGTGGTCGTATGCGGAAGCCAAATCCAATTTCATAGCGATTGCCGAATCATCCATCTCCGTATCCAAATCCAGATTAATGCTGGAAAAATCAAATTGCGGTGTCGTCTCAAGATTGTTTGCCGTGAAAGAAGCATCGACTAATGGCTCCCCCTTTAAAGCATGTTGTTTATGCTGATTTTTTTTCACATGATCCGTACCCGTCAAACTAGCTGCATAACTTTCAAAATCATCTGTTTTTCTCTGGCTACGGAAGAAAGCAACACCACCAGCAATCACAGCTATCAATAAAGCGAGCGCAACAAGCCCATTATGATTAAATTTTATGGTTAAATTTTGTAGTTTTAGATATAAAAGAAAGATTAAACATGCAATACGCTTATTGCCATCAGTAAATGGGTGATCTTTTATAATAAAGTAGAGTAGATG
>CAZMPS010000175.1:0-1407 GCA_964568305.1 uncultured Burkholderiaceae bacterium | reverse complement strand
CCCATCCATTCGCGCACAAAAACTTGCTCAGCCCATATTGATTTGACTGGATTCACTGATACTGCCGCTGGAGAAGACAAAGTTGGCAAATTAGACAAAGTAGAGGTCAGAGAAGTAGTTTGCATTTGGCCCACTTGCGTTGTCGCTGCACCTTGTTGTGTCTGAGAACCACCAGCCTGATTCGCCAATTCATTCGTTTTTAGTTGAACAAATTTTTGTAGATCGGAGACATTTTTCTCCAACTCTTTAATACGCTCCGTTGCATCCGCAATCATTTTGTCTTTGGCAATTCTATCTTCAGGCATCACGATCCTCGTTTTTTCCTCAATACGAGGAGCAGACTGACTACGCGTTGAGGTTGCCCCACCACCAGATGAAGGTGAAGATGATAACGATAAAGACAGCGCTAATGCCAAGCCTCTTGATACCTGTAATTTGTCTTCAGATCGGTTGGAATCAGTAGCAGTATCTGTTTTGTTTGCCGTTTTATCCTTGGCGATATTTTTTTCACCAAGCTGGGTTGCTGGGACTAACGTTGGTGTAAATATTGGTACTGCTGGTCCTGGCATTCTCTGAGCAGGTTGTGGTGCTGGATTTTTAGCAGCAGCTTGGATTGCCTTCTGCTTCCTGGCGATTTTTTCCTGGTCTGCAGCCTTTGCAATTTTTGCCGCTTTTAGCGCTTCGGATTGCTCCCTTGCATCACTTCCATTACCAGCATTGAAATTGGTATTCGATGCAGAATTTGTTGCATCAACCGAATTGAGCGTTTGTGCTAATTTCAGTGATTGCGCTTCCTGTGCATTCTGCAATTCAGGTGGATCCAGCAAAAACGTATATTCGCGCAATAAACGCCCTTCGTTCCAATTCAACTCTAACAACATAGAGACGAAAGGCTCATTCATCACTTGAGTCGAAGCAATCGTCACAAAATAACGCGAGTCACGTTGTACTATGGTGAAGCGCGCAGATTGCAAAGCTGGGTTGAGTTCAAGATTCGCGCGATGAAAAGCCTCAAGCGAGGCTAATTTGATCTTCAATGTTCCGAGCTCATTTTTAGAGACAGACGTCAACTCAATTTCAGCGCGCAAAGGCTGACCCAGCGAAGAAAAAACACTGAGTTTACCTAAACCAGCCGCATGCACCTCAGCTAAAAACCCCGGCAAGGTTAATAAAGTGCAACAAAAGCAAAGGAAAAAATAAATGCGGCTGAAAGGAATTTTGAAAGGCATGCTCAAATTTGTTAATCCAGGATTTTAATCACCGTCGTTCCCGCGGGTTTAGGCGGGAATACAGCGTCTTTTTCTGTTTACTGCTAACCCACTGAGTCCCCGACTAAGCACTCGGGGATGACGGTTTTGAGTTTGTACCTAGAACATTAATTATCCAACAAGATACGCAACATACGAC
>CAZMPS010000174.1:0-4152 GCA_964568305.1 uncultured Burkholderiaceae bacterium | reverse complement strand
CACACGGACACGCATGCCGACGTAGCGATGACCAGACGCGGGAATCGTGCCGAGCGCGAACGTTGTGGTCCTCGTCGGAAGATCAAAATGGGCCGGGTCAGCATCGTCGCTGTCCGTCAGAGCCACGCCATCGAGAGAGAGCGAGGAAACCTCATATGATGTACCGGGAGGTATCACATCTGTCAGAAGGACGTTCCGCGCTTCTGTACCACCATCGTTCGTAACGTCGACGCGATACGTCAACACGCTGCCAGGTTTCGCATCTGGCTGCATATCGGCAAATTCCATCGTGGCTACATCCACGCCAACCCGCACGGCAGCGTTCAGTAGGGCTGGATTCGGAAGCACTATCGGCGGGACAGGCGTCGATGTTGCCGAATCGACGGGTGAAGTCGATGTTGAAGAGTCTGAGGTACCAGATGGAAGCGCTGGATTCGTTACTGGAGTCGAAGTCGCGGAACCGCCAAAAATCGAGAACGAAGCGTTGCTGATATCAGCCGCGAGGATCGCGCCTCCGCCACCGAGCGCTTGGGCTCTAAGCAACACCGAAGGGGCCGTTACGTCAGGTGTCGTCCAGGCGTAAAATCCGGTTCCCGGATTTGCGGTCGAAGTGATCGTCGTGTAATTCGCGCCGGAATCGAGGGAATACGCGAGACGCACGTTTTGCACCTGGACGCCTTGCACGGTCCAAAACACGTTGTAGATCGAACCCGCGCGAATCTGTTCGCCACCGTTCGGCAGCCCCAAATCGATGGATGGCTGCGGATTGCCTCCACCGCCGCCTTCGCTCGCAGCAGCGGTGACAGTGAAGTTCGCGTTTGAGGTATCGCTGGCTAAGAGCACGTTATTCGCGTCCAACGCTTCGATTTTGACGCGCGCGCTCGTGGTCGTAATGTTCGGAACCGTCCAGGAATACGGTGATGCCGCCGTCGAAGCGACAACCGTCGTTGGGAACGTCGATCCGCCATCCGTCGAAAGCGTAAGCTTGTAGTGGTCGACAACGCCGGCGCTGCTCCACGTGATGTTCGTCGAGGTGTTGCCAGTCAAACTCTCTCCACCATTCGGAGCTGTCACAGTGACCGTTGGTGCGCCGTCTGAATCAGCAACGAATTGTGCACGCGCTTCCTGGGGTGCGGTGAGAACGGTAAAAGCGACGACGGCGCCTGCGTTACCGTTTGAAACGATTTTGGGTTCGCGTTCGTCCACAGCGGCGCGCGTCGCGATCGCAAGCCCGTTCACTGTCCACTTGGCGACACCCGTTGAATCGATACGCTGCGCGTAGATGTCGAATTCCGTGCCGCTTCCGGCGCGTTCATCGTACCAAGCAACGATTGCGCCCGCCGCATTATCCGTATCGACGACGGAAGCGCTTTGCGCGTTTGCAGCATTCGTCACAACAACACCATCGGCCGTCCACTGAACGGCACCCGCCGCACTGAGTCTTTGCGCGTAAATATCGTCCGTACCGCTGCGCGCGTCCGCCCAAACAACAATCGCACCCGTATCGGAAGCGACGACGTGCGCGCCTTGTTGCTGCGCCCCGTCGGTAACGACACTGACTCCGCCAACAGCCCATTGCGCCACTCCAGCTGAAGAATATTTCTGCGCTTTAACGTTTCGATCAGTGCTCGTCGGATCCTCATCCCACGTCACGACCAAATACCCGTCGCTCGTTACGGCAAGCGCCGGATTCGCGATCGAGACCTCGCTGGTCACGACCGCGCCTCCCGCCGTCCAACCCGTTACAACAGCCCCCGTCGAATCAAGATGCGTTGCGTGCAAACTGTAAATGCCATCGTTCGAATCCTGGTTCCTCCACGCAACGTAGGCACCGCCAACGCCATCCGATACGACGACCAACGCATCGTTGCCGGGAATAACCTGCACGGAGTTCAAGACGACGCCAGAGCCACCCCATGGTACCGCGCCTGCGCCGCTTATCCGATTAAGAACCGCGTCGCCGTTAGCGGTGAAAGCAACAAAAACACCGTTAGCGCCATCACTGGCCGAGCTGTAGTACGTGGGATACGCAGCCGCAGCCGACGCCGAAACACCTGTTGTAGGCCAGCCACCGGACACTGCGCCTGCGGGGGTCAGTCGCTGTACCTTCACATCACCGGCAGAAGAATCGGTCCAAGCGAGCAATACGCCGCCCGTGCCGTCGCTTACCAGCCCGGTCACCGCCTGATCCTTGCCCATGCCTGTCGCTACGGGAACGCCGCCAGATGCCCACTGCACAGTGCCGGCCGCATTCATTTTTTGCACGTACACATCACTGCTCGCGTCATTAGCGCGCCGGTCTTTCCAAGCCGTGAAATAATTTCCGTTGCCATCTGCGGCAACAAGCGGTGTCATCTGTTCGGCTGTGCCAGTCGGTCCGCCAGGAAATATCGCGGCGACCGTACCGCTCCATTGCGGCGCGCCATCCGCGTTCTGCATCCGCTGACCAATAAGGTTCGTGTACGAACCAATCACACGCTGCCTGACAATGATAATGTCACCGCTCGCATTCGTTGTAGCGAACGGATCAATGACCGGATGCGACGTTGTTGCGTCGTCATCTTCCACCGCCAATACCCCGCCGCTTGTCCACTGCGCGGTACCGCTCGAGTTGATGCGTTGTCCGAGGATTTCATGCGGATCGAACGACGTGCCTTCGCGTACGAACGTGATCAGCGCATCACCGGATCCATCGCCGGAAGCTGTCACAGTCGCGGCGTACTCATGCCTTGTCGCCGTCGCCGTCAAAGCCAAACCCTCTCCGGCAAATTGCGAGGCGCCGGTGTTATCGAGTTTTTGCACGTACAGATCGAGAATGCCGCCACCATCGGTTTTGGAATAGGCAATGTACGTATTCGTGCCGATCATGGCGAGTTTCGGCGTCGACTGCAACCAAGTCGTGGTCTCAACCGCAACACCGTTCGCTGTCCACTGCGCCACGCCCGCGCTGTTCATATACTGGGCGTAGACACCGGGAGACCCGCCGGCTGAGCGCGCATCTTCCCAGGCAAAGACCGCACCGCCAGAACCATCTCCAGCTGATGAACGCATGTGGTCCTGGTTGTTGGCTGCCGAGGACACGACCACGCCATTGACCGCCCACTGAACCACGCCAGCACCATTCACGCGCTGGGCATAGATATTCGTGTTGGCATCGCCGCTGCGATGATCTTCCCAACCAATCGTCGCGCCACCGGAGCCGTCAGAGACGATCACGGGATAAATTTGTTCGTTCGCAGCCGCGGAAATAGCGGTGCCGTTCGCTCCCCATTGTTGCGCCCCCGTGGCGTTCAAACGCTGCGCGCGCACGTCCGCATCCGTGCTGAAGTTGCCCTGCATGAACGCGACGATAACGCCGTCTGAACCGTCGGCGACTGCAACCGGGCCGAAAGAGCTTGCCGCGCCGCTCGCAACAACGGTCGCGCCATCATGACCCCATTGATAGGCGCCGGAAGGACCAACGCGCTGCGCGCGGATGTTGTAATATGTAGCGCCTGACGTGCGGAATATCACGATCGCACCCCCAACTGTATCCGGAACAACCGAAACTTCTGTAAAAACCGTTTCCGTGGCGCTATCGTACAGATGCACACCGCTCGCGCCCCATTGGAATGCGCCGGCTGAGTTGATTTTTTGCGCGCCGACCCACGTATTAACGCCGTCGTTTTCAATCCAAGCGTAAATGTAATCTCCTGCCATCGTCACGGCAACACAGCCCGTATTCGCACTCGGGCTGCCGCACGTCTCGCTATGGCTATTGAACCCCGTGACAGCCGTTGAAGAGTGGTTTACGCCATCCGCGGTCCAGGCCACGCTGCCACTCGCTTCCGCAAAGAGGATGTTACGTCCAAAAAAGGCGGTCGTTACCAAAGCGCACGAAACGACAAAAGCGATGACCGCATTAAGGCGTCCACGAGAAAAAAACAACGCTGTTTTATCAAGAAATCCTCGAAAAGCGCTTCTCATCATCCTTACGCACAACCTTTCGATTTATGCGCTCAGTGTACCAGTTTGAGCGGAAAGCCGGGAGTGGGGCTGTTGCGTGAGAATCCACACCTGCGCCGTATACGATGCCTATCAAAAAAAACCGCATTCTATGCGGTTTTTTGCGCTGACGACTCAGATCGTCATGATTTCTTGTTCCTTCTCAGC
>CAZMPS010000173.1:0-4170 GCA_964568305.1 uncultured Burkholderiaceae bacterium | reverse complement strand
AATCGGTAGAGTAATGCACCATCGCCGCACCCAGCTTTTTGGCTTCCTCTGCCATCACAGCAGGAGCTTCTGCATTGACTTTAAAAGCCAGATCAGGCTCGCTCTGGGCCTTGTCAACGGCGGTGTACGCGGCTGGGTTGATGATGAGTGTCGGTCTGATGGTACGTATACATTCACGCACTTGCTGCAAATCGGCCAAATCCATTTCGGATCTGCCCAAAGCAACAACCTCTCCTAAACCTTGCAAACCGCGTTCTAACTCGTAACCCAATTGGCCATTTTTGCCAGTCAGCAGAATTTTGATGTTTTTCATATTTTTATGTTTTTCATATTTTCATGAAAAAACCTCTGCATCAGCTAGTAATTGCCCAGCCTGATCTTTAGCCGATAACAAAGGCGGATGTTGGCTATCAATCGGCCAATCTATGCCGATGGTCGGATCATTCCAAAGCAAAGAACGTTCGTACTGCGGTGCCCAATAATCGGTTGTTTTATATAGAAATTCAGCCGATTCGCTAGTGACGATAAAGCCATGCGCAAAGCCTTCCGGTATCCATAACTGCCGTTTGTTTTCCTCTGACAAGGTCACTCCGACCCATTTCCCAAAAGTCGGTGATTTTTTGCGGATATCCACCACGACATCAAACACCTCCCCCGCCGTCACCCGAACCAACTTCCCTTGCGCTTGCTGGATTTGATAATGCAAACCACGCAATACATTTTTTGCGGATTTGGAATGATTGTCTTGCACAAACTGTGCCGTGATCCCCGTTAACTCGGCAAAACGACGTGCGTTAAAACTTTCGTAGAAGAAACCTCTGTCATCACCAAAGACTTGTGGTTCGACGATTAAGACGTCGGGAATAGCGGTATTTTTAATCAACATATTCAAAACACCCGATCCGTCAACAACTGCAACAAATATTGTCCGTAGGCATTTTTGGCATAAGTTTGCGCCAATGCAGCCAGTTGTTTTTCATCGATATACCCTTTACGGAAAGCAATTTCCTCTGGGCAAGCGACTTTCAATCCCTGCCTTTTTTCTATCGTGGCAATGAACTGTCCTGCTTCCAGCAACGATTCGTGGGTACCGGTATCCAACCAAGCCATGCCACGTCCCATCAATTCAACATTCAACTCACCACGTTCCAGATAAACACGATTGACATCGGTGATTTCCAATTCTCCACGCGCCGATGGCTGGATGCTGGCCGCAATGTCGCAAACCTGATGATCGTAAAAATACAAACCCGTCACGGCATAATTGGATTTAGGCACCAGGGGTTTTTCTTCTATGCTCAACGCACGTCGATTGGCATCGAAATCCACCACACCATAACGCTCCGGGTCTTGCACGTGATAAGCAAACACCGTCGCACCTTCCGACCGCATGGAAGCGACCCGCAACTTGGCGTCAAATTCATGTCCGTGATACACGTTATCGCCCAAAATCAACACCGACGGCAAACCATTAATAAATTCACGCCCAATAATGAAGGCCTGCGCCAAACCACCCGGCTCGGGTTGCACGGCATAACTTAATTCGACCCCCCATTGACTACCATCCCCCAATAATTCACGAAAACGCGGCGTGTCTTGAGGTGTGGAAATAATCAAAATATCGCGTATCCCCGCCAGCATCAGCGTCGTCAACGGGTAATAAATCATCGGCTTGTCATACACCGGCAATAACTGTTTAGAGATCGACGTCGTGACCGGATAAAGCCGGGTGCCGGAACCTCCAGCCAAAATAACCCCTTTACGAACTGGCGGTTTCGTTAACGCTACCATGCTGCTTACTCCTTATAACCACGTTGTTGATAGTTGTGCGCGATCCATTCCAAATACGCTCCCGACTGTACAGCCTGCACCCAAGCTTGATTATCTAAATACCACTGCACTGTTTTGCACAAGCCTGTTTCAAACGTTTCCAGCGGCATCCAACCCAGTTCAGATTGTATTTTTCTGGCATCAATCGCATACCGTCTGTCATGCCCAGGTCTATCTTGCACCGTTGTGATTTGACTGCGATAACTTCCCGTTGCTTTCGGTGCCATGTGATCTAACAAATCACACAAAGCGTGGACGACCTGCAAATTGGTTTTTTCGTTCCAGCCACCGATATTGTAGGTTTCACCAGGTTTACCTCGCGCCAACACACATTGAATAGCGGCACAATGATCGCCCACATACAACCAATCACGCACTTGTTGACCATCGCCATAAATCGGCAAGGCTTTACCAGCCAAAGCGTTGTTAATCATCAGCGGAATGAGTTTTTCAGGAAAATGATGCGGCCCGTAATTATTCGAACAATTAGTCGTCAACGTGGGCAAACCATAGGTATGGTGATAAGCGCGCACCAAATGATCGGACGCTGCTTTGGATGCAGAATAAGGACTGTTGGGCGCATAAGCATGTTGCTCGGTAAAAGGGACATCATCCTTCTCCAATGAACCATATACTTCATCGGTCGAAACATGTAAAAAGCGGAATGCCTCTTGCTGTGCCTTAGGCAAACTAGACCAATAAGCACGCGCCGCCTCCAACAAACTAAACGTGCCATTGATATTAGTTTGAATGAATTCGCCTGGCCCGTGAATGGAGCGATCAACATGGCTTTCGGCAGCAAAATGCACGATAGCGCGTGGTTGATACTGCGTCAGCAAGGCAGCAACGTGCGCTGTATCACAGATATCACCTTGCACAAAAATATGGCGCAGATCTTGCTGCACCGCGAGCAAATTATTGAGGTTGCCTGCATAGGTGAGTTTGTCAAAATTAATGACGGACTCTTCACCTTGCGCTAAGCTAGCGAGCACAAAATTTGAACCAATAAAACCAGCACCACCTGTCACTAAAATCATTTTTATCCTGCGCAATCATATTTTTCCAACCCGCGATTTTAACCGAATCCCACTCAAGCACTTCCACCATCCACCTTTATGCCCAAAGCCACTCACTCAACCTATGCAATTGGCGACTTGCAGGGATGCGACCAACAACTCGCCATGCTGTTAGAGCAAATCAAGCTACAACAAGAAACGCAAATACAAACACACGCACAAACCACAAAATTCATTTTTGTCGGCGATATCGTCAACCGAGGTCCTCAATCGCTGCGCACGCTGCAACGCATCCGTGCTTTGGGTGAGGATTCTGAGATGGTGCTGGGCAATCATGACTTGCATCTTCTCGCCGTCGCTAAAGGCATACGCAAAGCCCATGCCTCCGACACGTTGAATGACATTCTCAATAACCCCGATTGCGATGCGTGGATTGACTGGTTGCGTCACCAACCGTTAGCGTTACTTAGGAATAATCATTTAATCGTCCATGCAGGCGTATTACCGCAATGGACGACACAACAAACATTAGAACTAGCACGTGAGGTGGAAACGTGTTTGCAGGGACCAGATTGGGTCGATTTTTTACGCGAAATGTACGGCAACACACCACGCCAATGGAACGACCATCTCACCGGCATCAATCGCCTGCGCTGCATCGTCAATGGATTAACCAGAATTCGCTTTTGCACCCAAGACGGCATCATGGATTTGGATACCAAAGAAGGCATCAACGCCGCTCTGCCCAACCACATGCCATGGTTTGACGTACCAGAACGTAAAACCAGCGACACCACCATCGTGTTTGGGCACTGGTCTACGCTAGGGTTGATGCTGCGCCCCAATTTGATTAGCTTAGATACCGGTTGCGTATGGGGCGGCAAGCTGAGCGCGGTATGCCTTGAGGATAAGTCATTGGTGCAAGTGGATTGTCCTCAACAACAACGACCCAATATAAAAAACCAAATTGCGGATTAGGGATTACGCACAACTCTAATATTACCCACCATCCCAGCCTCAAAATGCCCGGCTTGCAGACAAGCAAAATCCACCTTCCCGGACCGGCTAAATTGCCAAATCAACTCACCGCTCTGACCTGCATCAAGCGATATTTGATTAGGATCGTCATGCTGCATATCTGGCGATTGGCGCATCATTTCAGCATGCGCTTTTATATCTTTGGTCGAACCAAGCACCATCTCATGCTTTAACTTGCCTTCATTCTTCACGATAAATTTAATCGTTTCACCACGTTTTACGGTGATATCGGTGGGAGTAAAACGCATGCTGTCATTCATACCAATTTTGATGGTGCGAGTAACCT
>CAZMPS010000172.1:0-4214 GCA_964568305.1 uncultured Burkholderiaceae bacterium | reverse complement strand
GCTGACACCATTGAAAAAGCCGGGGCGAAATTCGCCTTCCAGCATGTTGCCCAAGGTCCATGGTGGCGTGACACGGAATTCTTGTGGTTCGGGGTAAAGGTCTTTTTCTGTCGGGGCAAATAAAACGTACACGCCTTCTTTTTCCAGTTTTTCTACATCAGCCTGAAAAGTACGCGGATAGCGATCAAAGTCTTCGTTTGGGCCAAATTGCAGGCGATTCACAAAAATCGATGCGACTACCGGGTCTCCATGCTGACGTGCTAATCGCATTAAGGACAAATGTCCTTCATGTAAATTGCCCATAGTGGGGACAAATGCGGTGCGCAATTGGCCGCGTAATTGCTGGCGTAATTCTTCAATCGACGAGATGATTTTCATGAGTGATGTGTTTGAGAAAGTCGTACGTAAATAGGGGCAAAAGCAGTGGTTTGGGTAATATCGATCAGGGTTTCTTTGGTCAATTCCAGCAGCGCGACGAAATGCACAACGAGTACTGGTATACCAAGAGCAAGGTCAAATAAATCGTAAAACTCGATAAATTCCTGCTGTTGTAATTGCCGCAAAATGCTGGACATGTGTTCACGTACCGATAATTTTTCACGGCTGATTTTATGATGGGCAACCAGTTTGGCGCGCTTCACCATCTCGTTCCAGGCTGCTTGTAAATCCAGCACATGCACGATGGGCCAGCGTGGTTCCAGGCTTTGCTCAATAAAAACACGGGTTTGGGAAAAATCACGTCCTAGTTGTGGCAAGCGATCAATTTCCTGCGCGGCACGTTTGATTTGCTCATATTCCAGCAGGCGACGTACTAATTCAGCACGTGGATCGAGTGCCTCTTCTTCGTTTTCTTTTTTGATGACGGGTAGCAACATGCGCGATTTGATCTCAATCAGCATGGCTGCCATGAGCAAATATTCTGCGGCCAATTCCAAATGATGAGCGCGGATTTGTTCGACGTATTGCAAATATTGCAGCGTTAGCTGCGCCATCGGAATGTCGAGGATATTGAAGTTTTGCCTGCGGATGAGATACAGCAATAAATCTAGCGGACCTTCAAATGCTTCAAGAAAAATTTCCAGCGCATCGGGGGGAATATATAAATCCGCTGGCAGTTGCAACAATGGCTCGCCGTAGAGCTTGGCATGATGTGCATCGTTGCTGAGTGTCATCGGTTATTTATGCTGTGCGTGCGACTTACTTTTGTTTATTTCTGCTTTGATAAACGTAACCAGCTTGTGGCACGCGAGAATTGCGATCGCGTTTTTGTTGGTCCAAGCTGATTGGTTCCTTATCCCACAACAAGGCACGGCCTTGGCGTTGTTTTTCCTCGAGTGAAGGATTGTTTTCTTTCAGCTGTCGAATGAACTGACTAATTTCTGATTCATATTGAGAAATTTGTTTGGAGAATTTCATAATTTCGTCTCGTTTTGTTTTTTAATAAAAATTAAATAATCAGCTAACCCGCATACCAGGTTCGGCACCTGGCCAAGGATGTAGGATGTAAATGCCAGGAGAAGCCTTTTCGTCCGCAGCACTAGCCGCCAGCACCATGCCTTCCGACATACCAAACTTCATTTTGCGTGGCGCTAAATTAGCCACCATAACGGTCAATTTACCGATTAACTCTTCTGGTTGATAAGCCGATTTGATGCCAGAAAACACATTTCGCAAGCGTCCTTCTTCACCAGCATCCAAGGTCAGGCGTAGTAATTTGTCAGAACCTTCCACGTGTTCGCAATTGACGATTTTTGCAATCCGCAAATCAACCTTGGCAAAATCCTGGATGCTGATTATTCCCTCTCCTGTATCAGAGGGAGAGGGTTGGGGTGAGGACGCTTTTTTTGTTGATGCGGAAGAGCGAGCGGGAGCAGACGCGGCTTCGAATAACGCTGGCAGCATTTTAGGATCGACGCGTGTCATCAAATGAGAATAAGGGTGAATGCGATGCCCATCAGGCAAGCATGTTGCCAGGTCTGACCATAGCAAAGGCGCGATATTCAACATTGTTTCCACTTGTTCTGCCAGCTTTGGCAGAATGGGTTTTAGTAACAAAGTGAGGAGGCGGAACATTTCGATAGCAAGCGAGCAAATAGCGTGCAATTGCGCTCTTGATTGTGGATCGGTTTGTTTCGCCAATTCCCAGGGTTTTTTCTGGTCGATGAATTGGTTGTAAAGATCGGTCAGCAACATGATTTCGCGTATGGCTTTGCCGAACTCACGTGCTTCGTAATGCGCCATGACGGCTTTGCCGCTAGCGATGGCGGCTTTTTGGTAATGCGCATAATCCAGCGTTGTACTATCAGTAGCGGATGTATTGGTGAAGGACAATTTTCCATCAAATAGTTTGCTGATAAATCCTGAGCAACGACTCGCAATATTCACGTACTTACCAATCAAATCCGAATTCACCTTGGCGATAAAATCATCTGGGCTGAAATCCAAATCTTCCACCTTGGCATTAAGTTTGGATGCCAGGTAATAACGCAGCCATTCTGGATTCATGCCGACTTCCAGATAGCGCAAAGGAGAAATCCCTGTGCCGCGTGATTTGCTCATTTTTTCGCCATTGACCGTCAAATGGCCGTGTACATACACTTTTAGCTGATCAATGATCGGATGACCGGAAAATTTCAGCATCGCAGGCCAAAACAGCAAGTGAAATGAAACGATATCCTTGCCGATAAAGTGCACTTGCTCTGCAGCAGGATCATTTAGCAAAGCATCGTAAGCGATGCCTTTTTTATCGCAATAATTTTTCAGACTAGCCAAATAACCGACGGGTGCATCTAGCCAGACGTAAAAATATTTGCCCGGTGCATCAGGGATAGGAATGCCGAAATACGGCGCATCCCGTGAAATATCCCAGTCAGCCAAATCTTCTCCATTGTTGCCTAGCCATTCGCTGACTTTATTGACCATTTCTGGTTGTAAGCGACCTGGGGTGTTCAACCATGTTTGTAGAAAAGCGGCGCAGCGTGGGTCGGATAGCTTGAAAAAATATTGTTCAGCGGGTTTTAAGATCGGTGCCGCGCCGGTGAGTACGGAATAAGGTTGTTTCAATTCTGTCGGTTCATAAGCGGCACCGCATACTTCGCAGTTGTCCCCGTATTGGTCTTTGGCGCTACATTTTGGGCATTCTCCTTTGATGTTGCGGTCAGCCAAAAACATATTTTTCACCGGATCGTAGAATCGCTCGACAGTCTTGGTGGTAATTAACTTGGCCTCGTCGCGTAAGCGGCGATAGATAGTTTGTGAGAGTTCTACGTTTTCAGATGAATCGGTGGAATGCCAATTATCGAATTGAATATGGAAGCCATCCAGATATTGCTGCCGAGTAGCAGCCACTTTGGCAACGAATTGTTGTGGAGTAATGCCTTCTTTTTCCGCAGCGATCATGATCGGTGTGCCATGGGCATCGTCGGCGCATACGAAATGGACTTCCCTTTTTTTACCCTCATCTTGTTGCATACGTTGGAATCGGACCCAAATGTCGGCTTGGATGTATTCCATGATGTGACCGATGTGGAAAGGGCCGTTAGCATAAGGTAGGGCGGTGGTGACGAACAGCTTGCGTGTCATATTGGATGCGCTCTTATAACTTGGATAAAACGCGCATTCTAACAATTTTAATAAGCGCAATACAGGTGGCGTGGAGGACGATGACTGTTTTGTTGGATAATTTGCCTGAGATTACGTTAGACTCGCCGACCTTGAATCAGTGATTGGCAACAATTTTGGAGAAATTTGCATGAGCGTGAATGTAGAAAATATTAAATTAATCTTATCCAGCGTGATCGATCCGAATACCCATAAGGATTTTGTTTCTTCCAAATCGCTTAAAAATATCAACATTAACGGTACTGATGATGGTGCTGAGATCACGCTTGAAATTGAGCTCGCTTATCCCGCCAAAAGCCAAATCGCTGGCATACAAAAAAGCATACAAAATGCACTGACTTCGCTGCCAGGTGTTGCCAATGTCTGTGTACAAATATCGACCAAAATCGTATCGCACGCTGTACAGCGCGGCCTTAAGTTATTACCTCAAGTAAAAAACATTATCGCGGTTGCTTCCGGCAAAGGTGGGGTAGGGAAGTCGACCACGGCTAGCAATTTAGCCCTGGCGTTGGCGGCAGAAGGTGCGAGTGTCGGTTTGCTGGATGCGGACATTTATGGCCCATCACAACCCATGATGATGGGTATCACAGACC
>CAZMPS010000171.1:0-4215 GCA_964568305.1 uncultured Burkholderiaceae bacterium | reverse complement strand
CACATCACGGCCATCCATATTCTGTACCGCATCTTCCGGCACAGATAAACCGCCGGACTGGTCCTTGACATGCAATCGCACCTGCACACCTTGGCCGATAATGAGATTGGCACTAGGTTGTTCCGGGATCAGCAACACGCTCGCAGCCTGAGTGCTGCCACTGACGGTGGGCGTCACCGAGCGCACCACGGCAGCCACTGACTCGCCATTACCCAACGAGATCGTTGCCTTGTCACCAGGAGCGATGCGCCGGATATCGGAGCCAGGGATGGATGCTTCTACTTGCGCGGCACCGGCCACTGCCACTCTAAAAAGCGTCGTTTGTGGCTCGACATAACTGCCCAGTATCGCCATATCCGCAACAATCCTGCCTGAAATCGGGCTCATGACATTCGTAGAACGACCATCGCCAGCCACGTTCGCTGAATGTGATGTAGCCGTAGCACGTCGTGCTTCCGCCTCGGCAATCACCACAGCGGCTTTGGCTGTCTCCATATCCTGGCGTGGTGTCACGCCTTGCTCGAAAAGATGGGATTCTCGTGCATAATTTTTACGTGCCAAATCGGCTTTAGCGCTGGCCATGTCACGTTCGGCTGCGATACCGGCAGCTTGCGGACTGTCCACGGTTGCCAGTGGTTGTCCTGCACGCACAGCATCGCCCAAGCGGTGATGGATGCGACTTAATGTACCTGCGGCTCGTGCAACGACCATGGCTTCATTACCAGGTGCCGCGATTACGATTGCCGGTGCATAAATGGCGGCGTGGATGCCGCCGTTAACAACCGCTTCGACCACGATGTCGGCGGTAACCAGATATTGCGCCGGAATCTTGACTTGGGCGGTGTCAGACGCAGCAGGTTTGACGGCTGGTATTGCAGTAGGTGTCTGTTTGACGTGATGTTGTTTTAAGGCATAAAACGCGCCGCCAACCAAGACCGTGGCCACAGCAAGGCTTATGAAGATAAATCGTTTTGTCTGTGTATTGTCGTTATTCATTATTTTAATTCTCCAAATGCAATACGGCCTTCGACCGAATAGAGTGTGGCAAGTGCGCGGATGCGGGCAAGTCGTGCATCAATGGTGGAGGTTTTGGCATCAGACAAAGCACGACGGATGGCTAGCAATTCCAGCAACGGGGTCTTGCCAGCATCGTAACCAGTGCGTCCCAAACGATAAGCTTCAGCTGCTGCAGATTCGGCCTGTTCAGCAGCGACCAATCGTTTATCCGCAGCAGTAGCCTGTGCAATAGCAGAACGTTTTTGCGCGGCGGCTTCCAGTTTGGCTGCATCCAGACGTGCTTGAGCGCTTTGAGCACGTGCCTTTGCAGCGCTGACTCCGCCGTTGTTACGATCAAATAAGGGAATAGTGGCTGACAGACCGAAAGTCCCGGCACGTTGCTGTGTCCAACCGAACTTACGCAGACCTGCATTGATGCTGATATCGGGGATCCATTTCTTTTCTTCAAAATGCACTTCGGCATCCTGCAAATCCCTTTCGGCCATCGCACTTGCCACGCTAGGTGTGGCATCAATTGCACTGCTGGACAATGACGGTGCAGCTGCACGGTCGAGAAGTGATTGATCAATCGCGGTATAAGGCTCGCTCACACCAGCCAAAGCAGACAATCGCTCCAGCGCCTCAGTCGCATCAGCGATGGCAGCGTGCCGGTTGGCTTCAGCGGCAGCCACGCTGGCCTGTGCTTGCGCAATACGCAACCGCGCTTCGCGACCGGCTTTGACTAAGGCCTTAGCCACACGCATGTCTTCGTTGGCTTGAGAAAGCTCTTCATCAGCCAAAGTCTTGCGCTGCTGAGCGGCTTCCGCAGCGGCATAAGCGATAGCCAACTGCGCAGAAAATACCACCTGCGCTTGCCGCCCACGCGCGGTCACCGCATCAAGTCGACGAGTTTCGGTGGCAATACGGGCAGAACGCTTGCCACCGATTTCGAATGTCTGGGTAATGGTGTAGGTGTCCTGGCGTTGATTTTGACCATCAAGTGACGGTGCGCCGAGGTTTTCTGCCTGAGTGCTGAGGATAGGATTGGCCCAGGCGCGTGCCTGGCGTAGATCGGCATCGGCTGCGCTCATGTTGGCTGTTTGTTCCAACATCGCAGGAGCGTTTTGCATGGAAGCACGCAAAAGGTCTGCATAGCCAGGGGCAGCAGCGGCATGGCTATTCGGTGATGCGATAGCCAACATTGTGGCCAAAATTACAACAAGATCAATTCGCCATGAGTGTGACGTTACACCTACCGCCGCATAAGACGGCAAGGCGCGTATCTGTTTGGATAGCGTATACATGGGGTATTCCCGTAAAAAATGAACGGAGCATGCGACGACGGGCGGCACGCGATTTTCCGTTCATCGCGCGCTATACGGGGCCCGGGTCAAACAGAGAGGCGTGGCGGGGGTAAAGGCGGCGGAATAAAGTGGCTAGTAACGCTTTTTGGCGTTTGGCCCAAAGAATGCATGACAACGACCCTTGTTGTTGTCTGCATAGGGGTGGAAATCAGAGCATGTGTACCGCAATCCTGATCATAATCAAGCAAGTGCATCACCGATTGTTTGGAATCGTCTTCGTGCGAGGAACCATCGTCATCGTGATGATGCAAAACGTGTTTGGAATGCTGGATGAAATGTACTACGGCGACATTTCGATCATGATTCTTATATTGCGCATCATCCTCATCATGTTGCTGATAGCTTTCCTGAAGATGCATAAACAAGCGCTCCGCAGCATGGATCGTTTGCCATGGAATCATGAACATCAGAAAAATCAGCAAGGCTTTTTTCATGCCGATAAGCATCAATCAAACACCAATCAAAAAGAAGACAACGGTTTGGAATTTGGCTAGTATATCCCCCAAGGAGGATACAAGCAAATATGTCTACCCATACTTCTCACCCCGCCATTATCAAACGCTTAAAGCGTGCGCAAGGTCACCTCGCCAGCATCATCAGCATGCTGGAAGAAGATCGCCCTTGTGTGGATATCGCCCAACAGTTGCTGGCGGTCGAAAATGCCATCAATTCAGCCAAGAAGACGCTGATCCACGACCATATCGATCATTGCCTGCAACATGCAATCGAGGAAGGCGCAAGCAGCACCAAAGAAGCCGTCAACGAATTCAAGATCATTTCCAAGTTCCTGTAGAGATCTATTCCAATGAAAATAATCCATGCAAGAATCGTATACGCTTTAGCCGCAGCAGCTTTATTTGGTGCCAGTACGCCATTTGCCAAACTGCTCGGCGCGCAAGCCACTCCTGTCATGATGGCTGGTTTGTTATATCTGGGCAGCGGATTTGGCTTGTCCTGCTGGTATATTGCCCGACGTTTATTGCGAGGGAGCAATGCAGCAGCTGGGCTACGCAAATGCGATTTGCCTTGGCTGGCTGGCTGGCGCCATTGTTGCAGGCGGGATTGCGGGGCCAATATTGCTGATGACAGGATTAAGCCTGTTGCCCGCATCAACCTCATCGCTGCTGCTTAATATGGAAGGTGTGCTGACAGCAGGATTGGCGTGGATCGTGTTTCGACCGTAAAATATCTGCTGGCGACGCGGTGCAGATTGCTGCCACTAAAGGTATGGTGACTCCTACTCATTGACATTCGTTCTTTGCAATCAATATGTTACAAGAAAATTCTAGGCGCAATCGCCGTTTTTAGGATAATGCGCACCGATCAGGAACATCGCGCGGGAGAGAATGCTTTCAGGTATGCGATGGTTTAAAGCCTGCCCACGTTTCTTGCTGATCAGTCCATCAATGCCGTCTTTCAGATAAATACGCTTGAAGCGTTTGACTTGGCGCACGGTAATTTCAAGGCGCTCCGCCACGTCTTTCTGACTTGGCCCACCTTCGATCAATTTCGTTATCAATTGCAATCGTAGTATTTCTTTGTCGCTCATTTCTCTCACCATGGTAATGCACCCATTTCCTCAAAAAAGAGACATTACTACTTTGGGCTAACAACGACCGTTTTAACCTTGTCACGTCATATCGAATCAAGCTAGAATAAACTTCAACTATTTCTCAATGGAAACAAAAAATGAAGCAATTTGCCAAATTATCCTTATCAATTTATGTTACGGCACTCACGCTTGCTCAAGCATTTTTCGGATTGGCTTATGCCGATCCAAGATGCGATATTTCTGTCCCCACCAAAGACATTAATTGGGATGGCTGCAATAAATCATCCGTACACATCTCTAGCA
>CAZMPS010000170.1:3919-4229 GCA_964568305.1 uncultured Burkholderiaceae bacterium | reverse complement strand
GACTGGCAGTCAGCATTAAGCCTTTGAAGCGTTGCCAAAAGTTGTTGGCTTGTTGAATGTGAATTTGAAGAAGTGTGCGCGAAGTAGTCATGCGTTTATTTTTGTTTTTATTTTTAAAACCCGGATTTCATGAAATTCATGACGATAGGGAAAAACAAAACGATGAAGGTGCAGGGGAAGATAAAGGCGATGAGCGGTAATAGCATTTTGACTGGCGCTTCCATTGCTAATTTTTCTGCGCGTAAAAAACGTTCGGTGCGGCGTTGATCGGCTTGCGCGCGTAGTACTGGCCCCAAATTCATTCCCATGC
>CAZMPS010000170.1:0-3909 GCA_964568305.1 uncultured Burkholderiaceae bacterium | reverse complement strand
TCCCTAATGCTGAGGTACGAGACGAGCCACTACGGTGGTGAAGTTGCTGATGCTGGGTTCGTTTAATCGTTCTGCCATATCGCGTAAAGCCGTTGCTCTGGCTTTGCCGGCGCGGATGTCGCGTAACACGCGTTGGAATTCATCCCGCAACACGCCTTTGGGGCCTTTGGCTACGGCTTGATTCATGGCGCCTTGCATGTTCAAACCGGCTTCTACGCATAGAGTGATGATGTCCAGATAAAAGGGCAGAGTTTTGAGTAGTTCACGCTTGCGCAGGGCGAGTCGATCTTTTAGCCATATAACAGGATAGAGCCAGCCGAATAAGGCGGCGAAGCTGACGACTTGCAGATAGAAACTGGTGCTGAAACCATCTTTATTGGGATTGGCATTGTCGAAAGATGCCAACAACAGAAAAAAGAATCCAGCGCTCAACAACGCACAAAGCAAACGGCTTGCGACAAATTGTGCTGGACTGATGCTGTAATCCAAGCCGGTTTGGCGTAGTTTGGTTTGTAGTGTGGTTTTCGTTTTATCGGACAGAAGCGGGTCGATGTAGTGACTGATCCATTGCATTGGCCACCATACCAGCCTAAATCCCAGTGGCGGTGGATCTTTGTAGGTGCGATTTTCCTTTGGGAGATTGATGAATGATCGGCTGATTAACCAGGCGATTAAGGCTGCTGAGCAACCGATTAGTACGAGTAGCAAGGTGATAATCGCGTTGGTGTTGAGATAGGTTTTTAGGATTGTGAACATAACATCCTCTCAAACATCAATCGCAATAATCTTGCGTATCAAATACACCCCCATGATTTCCAGAAAAGCGATCACGATCAGCGTGAGCCAGCCGATGCGGCTGTGCCATAGTTGGCTCATGGCTTCGGGTTCCATTTTGTTAAGAATCAACATCAGCACCATAGGCAACCCGCCAACGACCCAGGCTTGTAGTTTTCCTTGTGCGGTGAGGGCGCCGATTTTTCCTTCCATTTGCAAACGGCTGCGGATGGTGTGGGCTGTGCGTTCCAGGGTTTCTGCCAGGCCACCGCCGGTTTCGCTGGCGATGCGGATGGCGGATACGACTAACGTGGTGGTTTGTGTTGGCATGCGGCGCGCGAGATTGTTGAGGCTTTGCTCTAGCATCACGCCTAGCCGTTGCTCGCGCAGCATCAAGGAAAATTCTTGCGCTAGCGGCGCTTGCGCTTCGGTGACAAGTTGCGATAGCGCGGAACTTAAACCCACGCCAGCCCGCAATCCACCCGCCAACATCATCAGCGCATCGGGCAATTGCTCTTCAAATTTACGTAAACGCCGCTTGCGCATCGCGGCATACAGCAAGCGCGGCAGCAGTGTCATAGCAAAGAAAATCACAATCGCAAACCAAGTGCTGCCAATCACAATCCACGCCACCATGGCGCTTAAAGCCATGATGGCGAGATTGGCGACAAAGAGTTTTTTCGGGTCGATGAAGAGGAAAAATTCCTGCACCTGAAATTTAGCGCGCTCAGTGAAATTGGAGCGGTACTTGGCCATCGTCACCGTACCAATATCCATCGCAAACCAGGCCAGAATGCCGACTGACAAAGCGACGATGGCGGCGATTAGTGCGAGGATGGCATCGTGGCTCATGTGGCTTATTCCTGTGCCGCAACTTGTTTAAAAATATCCAAATTCAAATCATTGCCCGCCATGCGTAATTCTTCATAAAAGCTTGGCACCATGTCGCAGCCGGTGAAGGTGCCTTGGACTTTACCATTGGGGCCGGTATAGCCTTTGTTGGCAAAGCGGAAGAGTTCTTGGATTTGGATTTTGCCGCTTTCCATGCCGGTGATTTCGGTAATCGAGGTGACCATGCGGGTGCCGCAGGCGAAGCGGGTTTGTTGCACGATGATGTCGATCGCGCTGGCGATTTGTTCCCGGATGGCAGTCAGAGGTAATTCCATGCCGGCCATGAGCACCATGGTTTCCAGCCTCGATAAACCATCGCGCGGTGTGTTGGCGTGCAGCGTGGTGAGTGAACCTTCGTGGCCGGTGTTCATGGCTTGCAGCATGTCTAGCGCTTCGGCGCCGCGACACTCGCCGATCACGATGCGGTCGGGGCGCATGCGCAGGGTGTTTTTCACCAGGTCGCGGATGTGGATGGCACCTTTGCCTTCGACGTTGGCGGGGCGGGATTCCAGACTGATTAAATGTTCATGCGGGAGTTTCAGTTCTGCTGCATCTTCTACTGTGATGACGCGTTCACCTGCTGGGATGAAGTTGGACAAGATGTTCAGCAAGGTGGTTTTGCCAGAACCGGTGCCGCCAGAAACGATGATGTTTTTTCGCCCGATGACGCAGACTTTTAGGAATTCCGCCATCGCTGCATTGAGTGCGCCAAATTGGACCAAATCCTGGGCGCTGAGTTTACGTTTGGCAAATTTTCGTATCGTCAAACAAGCACCTTTCAGGGCGAGTGGCGGGATGATGGCATTGACGCGTGATCCATCTTTTAAACGTGCATCGACCATGGGGGACGATTCATCGATGCGCCGTCCTAGCGGTGCGACGATGCGTTCGAACACACCCATGACGGCGCGGTCACCGGTGAAGGTGAGGGCGTGGCGTTGTAGTCGACCAGCGCGTTCGACGTAAATTTCATCGTAACGATTGACCATGATTTCCGACACGCTGTCGTCGGCTAACAATTCTTCTAATGGGCCGAGTCCAATCGCTTCATTCAGCACTTGTGTGCGTAATAGAGTGCGATCCAGTTCGGCTGGAATGTCATCGTTTTCTTCGTGCAGAATTTGCTTGATCAGGGTTTCTGTTTCATGTCGCAGCTGGCTGTCGGACATGCTGTGTACGTCATGGCGACGCAAATCCATGGTTTGCAGCAATTTGGCGTGGATGCGTTTGCGCCATTCGAATTCCAGTTTTTGGGAAGTGGAAATGCTGGAAGTTGTAGAACTTGTAGAACTTGTAGAAGGTGTAAAAGTTGTAGAAATCGGAACAGCAGCATCAATATTGTTGGCATGCAAGCTGGGATGGATATCGGTATGCACATCAGTTTTAGTACGTATAAACGCATGCGGTGTTTTATCTTGCGTTATTGGATTTTCCAGCGACGTCGCAATGTGTGGCGGTGACGCAAGTTCCGTTGCTTGTGGTTGTGAAAACGCTGATGGCGTCTCATGGGCAGCGTTGCCGTGGTCTGAAACACGTAATTTGAACGGGCCGATGCTGATCACGTCGCTGTCTTTGAGCGGACCGTACTGATTATCAACACGCTTGCCGTTGATGTTGACGCCGCTGAATGTGCCCATGTCTTCTAGCAAAATGCCGGATGGCGTTTTGAATAGGCGCGCATGTTCTTTTGCCACACGCCAGTGATCCAGCCGTATTTCGTTTTGTGCGCCTTTCCCGATGACGCAATCATCGGGGGCCTGGATTTGTTTTATGGCACCATCAGCATGGTGTATTTCTATTTGCAGCATGGTGATTTTTCTAATATGGTTTCAACCACTGGCTAGCAATCCAGCCTTGCCCATCGCCCATTACGATGTGGAACCAGGTGGTGGCATCGACTTTTTGCGCTTCGATATTGGTTTGGTAAACAACATCTCCGCGTTCCAGCCGCGTCAAGATGGGGCTTTGCAGGCTTGGTTCGGCGCGCACAGCTAGACCGTTGACTTGTACGCGTAGGGCACGTATGGTGGTGGTTGCTGGACTAATTGGTGAGTTGATTGGCGGATTGATTGGTTCGGCAGCAGGTGCAGGGGCAATTGGTGATGATGTCGGTGGGGCAACCCCAAGCATTCCAGATTTCAGCCCGTGTCGAGGCTTTGCAGGATGGCCGCTTGGGCGAGCAGGTCAAGCTCAAGAATCCTGAATCTGGTCGGCAGCTGACCGGACTGGTTCAAGGTCCCAATC
>CAZMPS010000169.1:3384-4250 GCA_964568305.1 uncultured Burkholderiaceae bacterium | reverse complement strand
CACCCCAAGCTCCGCCAATATCTCCACAAACCGATCTGACCTCAAAAACCCATACTCAACCACACGCTGCACCGCAATCGCATCGCTCACATCACCCGCATCCTCACCCGGATGACACATCAGCAACATGCCCGTGCGAGCAGACTGAATCCACGCTTCAAAGCGAGCAGCGTAATCCGCGATGTTGGCAGCGTTAACAACATTCATGGGATTGGGTTTGAATCCATAAACACCAGCAAAGCCGTTGTTGGTGGGAAAATCGTTTGTTGCAATCATTTTTGCCAACGCTTTCCCACCTAGCAAGCTGAGGATTTGCGGCTTGCCACGCCATTCTTGATTGGCTGGCACGGTGTTGCGTATCCATGGACGTTTAGCCGAATAGCGTGCTGCTAACTCAGCCAATAAAACGGCGCGTATCGTAGGTAGTTGGTGCACATGCTGATGACCGTCGATGAAGTCTGGCGTTTGGCCTAATGCGGCTTCAAATGCATCTAGCTGCTGGTGGAATAACACTCGGATTTGCTGCGGATCGAGCTGTCGTAAATAGCTGCGTAAGATGGTGCGGCTCAGGCTGGGAGCGGGTGTGATGGAATCGAAACTTTCGGTCAAATTGAAATGCAAACCGATGTCCGCTAAACCAGCTTGTTCACGCAACAGGGGCGCGGAATGTTGTTGCCAGCGAGGTGCGGTGCTGAAACAACTGACTGCGCTTAAGCGGCCCATCCCTACCAAAGTATTGATCGCAACATCAATGGCTGCGTTTTGGCCGTAATCATCGGCACAGATGGCGATGAAGCTCATGCGTGAAAAGCCCAATAACGGCTGAGGATATACGTCATCACAGCGACGATGACCAGGACGATGGC
>CAZMPS010000169.1:0-3374 GCA_964568305.1 uncultured Burkholderiaceae bacterium | reverse complement strand
AGCACAATAAAGTACGGCAAAGCTGAGTATTTTAATAACAGGAAAAACAATAACTGGTTGCAGGCAAATCCGAGCAAGGCCACGCGTAAAAAGCGTAAAAATGACTGAAACGTCATCCGCTGATGCGCAAAAGTCCAATGCGTGTGGCCCCAGTAACTAACGCCAAAAGCACTAGCGAATCCAAACAGATTGGCTTGCAGAGCAGGTAAATGGCACCACTCAACCAGCGCGATGACGACCCAATAATGCAGCGCAGCGGCCATCGCACCAACCATGCCGAAGCGGCACAATTGCAGAAATGTGTTTTTCAATTGCATTAATCGAATTGTTTAGTGCTGACAGGACCGGTATCCACATCTTGATCAACCAGATAATGCGGACGACATTTCACTTCTTCATAAATACGTCCAACGTATTCGCCCAATATCCCAATCGAAAAAAGCTGTACGCCGGAAAAGAATAACAAACCCACCGTCAAGGTGGTCCAACCAGGTACATCATTGCCAAATAACAAGGTTGAAACAGCAACCCAAATGGCATACAAAATGGCGGCAACGGAAATAGCCGCGCCGATGCCACTCCACACACGCAATGGCAAGGTGGTGAATGCCGTCATACCAGTCAGCGCCAATTGGCCTAAATTGGCCAAGCTGTAATACGACACGCCAGAAGCGCGGTCCAAAGGTTGGAAAGGCAAGGCGATGCTTTTGTAACCAACCCAGGCGTATAAACCCTTCATAAACCGATTACGCTCTGGCAATTGGCACAAGGCATCAACCACACGCCTATCCATCAAACGAAAATCGCCGGCATTGCGTGGGATATTCAACTTGGACCCGCTCTTCATTAATTTGTAAAACAAATCGGTTCCTAATCGCTTCATTCGCGACTCATGACTACGATCCGCGATAATGCCGTACACCATGTCATAACCACTCCGCCACAACTGCACCATCTCAGGCAGCAACTCAAGCGGATGCTGATAATCCGCATCAATCAAAATCACCGCATCGCCGCGTGCATAAGTGATGCCAGCAGAAAGCGCCGCTTCCTTACCAAAATTACGTGAAAAAGAAATGTAACGCACACCAGCGACATCACCATCAACTAAATACTGCTGCATCACCTGATCAGTGTTATCAGTACTGCCATCATTAATGACGATGATTTCATACGAAGCCGCCAATGGTTCCAAAGTCTTTGTAAGATCGCCCAAAAAAGCAGACAAATGCAATGCCTCGTTATAAGCAGGGATCACACATGAAATGTAAAGCTGGTCTGGGCGATTTTTAGGAGCGACGGTCGATTCTGTCATGGCGGTATGGTGTTTTTTACGGATGCAGGAAAGGGTCGATTCTACCTAAAAATAGGTAGGGGTATAATGCACGCCTTCTTTCCCCATACCCTGTTTTCCATGTCCGCACCATTCCCCAATTCCGCACCCAAGCGCTCCACATTCTCCTGGCCACGCTGTTTTTCACTCGATGCGCCCAATCTTGTCCCACTGGTTTTGCTGCTTTTATGCGCCCATTTATTGCTTTGGACTGTCTTGCCCGCCTTAAGCCACCGTGCACCGGATTGGGACAATATGGAAGAACTGGTCTGGGCCAGCTCGCTGGAATGGGGTTATTACAAACACCCGCCCTTGCCATCGTGGCTGATGGTGGGATTGATTTCCATTTTTGGCCGACCAGTCTGGCTCACCTTTTTCGCCGGCCAATTAAGCGTCGTGCTGTCATTGTGGTTTATCTGGCGTTTGGGATCAGAAATCACGACGCAAAAACGCGCACTGGTGCTGGTTTTGCTGCTGTCCACCATCGCCTATTGCACCGTGCGCGGCGTGATGAACAATCACAATACGATCCAGCTATGGTCAATCGCTGGCGCACTCTGGATGTTTTATCGCGCCCTGCGCCGAGACAGTTTGCTCGCCTGGTTCATGCTCGGCCTATTTGGCGCTTTAGCTTTGTTAACCAAATACAGTGCGCTGGTGCAATTTGCGAGTTTTTTCCTGTTCCTACTCGTATCAGGCAAATTACGCCAGGCACGCACATGGCAAGGCATCGCGCTTGCCACCGGCGTCTTGTTGGTATGCATGACACCGCACGTGCTTTGGCTAATCCACCAAGCAGCCGGGCCACTGGGTTATGCGAGCGAATCCCTAGCCCCCAAAACCAGTCGCTTAGAACACCTGCACGTCATCTACGATTTCATCCTAACCAACATCGGACGCATTGCGCCCATGGGACTGGCACTGCTGATTCTCGTAATCAGCATACGCAAAACGGCTTCCACACCTACTCGCCCTACCTTGGCGCAGGAATTCTCCAACTGGGATAAACGCTTCTTATTGATAGTCGGCCTAGGCCCATTCCTACTCACCCTAGCCGCCTCAATTGCACTCAAAACACCATTAGCCGCACACTGGGCGACCACTTTCTTCCTGCTATTCGGCTTCTTCACTTGCTGGGTATTACGCAGCAACGACGACACACAATTGCTACGCAAAACCCTCTGGATAATCGCCATCCTGCAAATCATCATGGCCACAGGCTACGCCCTAGCCCGCGGCCCGCTCTCCGACCTAACAGGCCGCGCCACCCGCGCCACCTTCCCAGGCGCCCAAGTCTCCGCCGCCCTACAAGCCACCTGGAAAGCACACGTCCCACACCCCTTAAAACTAGTCGCCGCCGACACCTGGCTAGGCGGCAACATAGCCACCCACGCCAACCGCGACGTCGCCGTCCTCATCAACGGCGACGTCAGCAAATCCCCCTGGGTCAACCCCGCCAAAGTCGCACCATGCGGCCTACTACTAGCCATCAACCGCAGCCCAGAAAACGACTCCGACGGCGTTCCACCCAAAGTGGTGGAATTGATGTCCCAAGCAGTTTGGACAGGAACAGTGCGATTGCCATGGACGAGCAAAATCAACGGGCCAGAGGTGGTGGTGGATTGGGGGATTATTCCGCCGCAAGGGAGGTGTGGTGGGGATTAATTAGAATGTTTGTTTGATATGTTTGATTGTATTAGTCCAAACCTAATCCGACACATCATGTCAAATCAGATCACGTTTACTACACCACAACCTCAAACATGAACCAGATCATACCGTTTGATACGCCCCAGCACTTCAGCCATCGCATCGCCAGCTAGAACTAAATCATATTCAGTTTGCAGATTGATCCAACTTTGCGCATCCGTGCCAAAAAAGACGGCCAGACGCAATGCTGTGTCGACGGTGATGCCGCGTATCCCTTTGACTATTTCATTGATGCGGCGCGCGGGAACACCGATGGCTTTGGCTAAAGCGTACTGACTCAAACCCATAGGTTCCAACCATTCAAGCATCAAAATTTCGCAAGGGTGCAGCC
>CAZMPS010000168.1:0-4285 GCA_964568305.1 uncultured Burkholderiaceae bacterium | reverse complement strand
TATCGCCGCTGAGCTTGACTGCGGCAACAAAACGATCGTCGCGATATTCCTTGTGCTTGATACGCGAATCACTCATCGCAGATGCCAAATTGACACCATCAATACTAAACTCACCTGCTTGCGGGCCTTGTGAGAGGTTGAGATTATCAACCTCCAAACCCGCAGGAATATGATCGACAATCATAGCGTCTTCTATCACTTGTTTAGCCCTGGCTGTCACACGCACCAACAACATGTCGCCTACTTTCAAAGTACCACCTTTCCATGGCTTACCGTCCGTAGTGAACCAACGACGTTCTAACGTGATTTTTTCTGTACTCGGAACCGGTAATTTAAGCGGAAAACCACTGGCTTCTAATTCCACCCACAAAACATTGCTGCCTTTGTTTTCGACGGTTATTCCTTTGAGTGCCAAAGCTGGATCAAAACTACGTACTTCACTATTTTTTGCACTTAACGTAACGCTGCCATCGGCAGTCTTGACCACAGCTTTCCATGGATCTGCCGCATTACCACCCGCTGCACGCGCCGCCAGAAATAACGAAATGCGCTCCTGAGTAGAAAAATAACCACGTGATTGACCCAGGTTATTTGCCAAATTAATCAGCAGGGTTTCACGTTGTGGATGATTGATTTTGTGACGCAACATGAGGGCATACGACATCGCTTGATCACGCACTGCCGTACCATAATCGCCCAGCCAGTCCCATTCCCAATCAGTACGTATACCGTAGGGTTTAGCCATGGCTTCGGCAATCGCGACTTCACTACGTTTGCTATCGCCCATTAATGCCAATGCAATACCCAACTGCACCAAAGGCAGTGGCGAACGGGCACGATCACGGTATTGATCATGCAACAAGCGTAAAGACGCCAAAGAGGCCTTTTGATCGCGTGCCAGCATGTAACCAATATGAGTCAATTCAGCAAAGCGTTGATGACTGTTACGAATCAATTCATAGTCACGCTCATCATAGCGGCCATGAGCATTTGGTTTGACTGCCGCAGGCAGCGCAAAAAACTGGGTACCGGCGCTATTGAGGCGTTCAATCATCCATTTTTGTGCACGTTTAGTCATCTCTTCCGGCACATTGAAGCCAGCTTCACGCGCATCCATCAGGAAACTTGCGACATATGGCGTTAGCCAATTTTCATACGGTCCCTGATCACCGCTCCATAAACGAAAGCCACCTGCCGAGCCTTGCATGCCTGCGATACGGCCAATAGCACCTTCGATGAATTTGGCACGCTGCTCACGCGTACGCGGCTCTAAACCGACTGCTTTCGCACTCTCTTCGTCAATAAACACATGCGGATAAGCGGCGCTGGTCGTTTGTTCCAAACAACCATAAGGATAGTCGAGCAATCCTTTGACGATGCTACGTACATTTAACGGCGGCCGGTTCGCAATGGTGACACTGAGCGTTGCCGATCCACGATAAAAACGTTCAACCATGCTGGTATCAAGACGTTGGCTGCTGCCTGGCTCCAAACGAATACGACGTGCATCCAGCTCACGCGGAACTGGCGGTTGAATTTGCAGGGCAAAATCCCGATGAATGATCACAGGCTTCGCACCGCTGGTTTTGACATCCAGCGTCAGGTGCGACAGACCAAACGGTTCAGTCGGCTCCACGTTAAAGCGTAGGATAGTGCGCTGGCGTGGTGCTAATTTGACGTTGCGTTTACCATCCGTAACACGCAGTAATTTATCGGCACCAAGGTTGAGGTTGATATTCTGCTCGTCAGTCATCATGTTGGTGACGTCCAGCGCCAGGGTCGAGTTATCACCCGGACCGATAAATCGCGGCATGGCGATTTCTGCGACGATAGGCGCCGATACGATCACGTCACGCTCGGCACTGCCATACGCTTCTGATGTAGCGGCTACGACCATCAAGCGCAACGTACCATTGAAGTCAGGAATATCTAAAGGCACATCCACTTCGCCCTTAGTATTCATTTGCAACGGGCCCGAGAAAATATCGATCAGCTTGACCTTCTTCGGCATGCTTCTTGTATCACGTTTTCCCGCATCACCACCCCACTTTATTCTGCCCGGAGTCCCGTCCATACGTTCAATCAGCTTGCCGTAAATATCGCTCAGTTCTGCGCCAAAACGATGCTTTCCAAAGAAGAAGTCAAAGGGATCAGGCGTCTTGAAATTGGTGATATTCAAGATACCGACATCAACAGCTGATACTGTGACCATCGCTGTCTTTCCTGCTGCACCATCCACTTTGACCTTAGCAATCATGCGCTTTTCCGGCACGACCTGAGCGGGTGCAGCGACACTCACCTTGAGCTTGCGTGATTCGCGCGCCAAAGGCAACCAAGTCATACCGACCGCACGCGCTGGCGTGACTTTGTCACCTTGACTGCCAGGACGGAATACCACCGTCGAGATATACATGTCAGAACGATTCCAGTTCTTATCCACCGGAATCGTCACCATCGTACCTTTCGTACTGACCACAACACGGGTGCTCCACAACACTTTATCAGCTTCCACCAAAACTAGGGCTTCACCATCGTGCGGGGGCACGATCTTCAGTTTCACTTCGCTACCTGGTTTGGCAGGAGCACCTTCTAATTGTAGGCGCACACGGTCAGGACGATTACCAAGACTTTCAGAATCCTGTGCATTCCAACCTGCATAAAAACGATAGCGCAACACCATTTTGGTTTCAGGATCCGTCACTTCCAAACGATAGGTACCCCATTTAACTGGCACCATCAGCTTGGTGCGATTTTTTAATGCCACCGCACCAGTGTGAATGATTTCTTCGGACTCTGTATAACCAGAATGCCAGCCGCGCCCATCGTCATAACGCCAATAATATTGGCGATCTTCACGCACCAACCGGAACTGTGCTTCTTTCAAGGGATCGAACTTACCGCTAGGTGTCACGCGTATTAGTTCAAACTCAGCCATGCTACCTTCGTTCGCTACATCTTTTTCAAATGCGGGTCGAATCGCGATCATTGCCTTGGCAGGCCACCAAAGTCGCTCAATAGAACGCACCACCGGACGTCCACCCGATTCCAGCAAGCTAAGTGAAGTACGAATACGCATCGGCGACGTTGCAATATTGCCAAATGGCACATTTAGTCTGGCTTTGCCACTTTCATCCAGTTTTGCTTCCGGCAACTCGGTACGTTTTTTAACGACGTCATCGGCAAAATCACCAAAAATGAAACCAGGCCATTCCTTAGGCAAAGGACTGCGCACACGTTCTTCCGACACGCTACCAAGCAAACGATTACCAACCGCAGGAGCACCATACAAATAATCCCCCTGCACATCAACGCTAAAACTATCTTTGTTAGTCAAAGGAACAACATCGCTCTTGAGTGTGAGTTTCATGCGTTCCGGCAAAAACTCTTCGACTTGAAAGCCATAAATCGCATCGGCACGTTTTGCAGAAGGATCCGCGCGGAATTCCAGACTCCATTTGCCAGTAGCAGCATCGGCGGGCAATTCGATGTTTCGTTGCAAGTACCCCGGCGTTTTGGAATTGGGTTGCCACAAAATAGCGCTAACAAGATCGCCACTTGGTTTTTTCAGTTCTACCTTGATTGGCATAGGTGGCAAAGCGGCACCGTCGGCGCTACGTGCCATGAGTGAAACAGTCAATTTCTCACCTGGGCGATAAATATCGCGGCCGGACCATGCAAACAATTTGACATCGCGTGGCAAGTGGCCACCGATATCAAATTCGGCCAAATCCAAACCCGGCTCCTGCAGCGCAATGATGGAAGTTTCTGCACCACGCTTGGCAAGCAATAAGCGAGCAGCATACGGCAAGCCTGGTAAGATACCGTGACCATCACTCTCAGTTTTGCCACGCAAAATTACCTTTCCCGCTGCATTCAAAACTTCGAGATCAACGCCGCCTTGCGCCTTACCAGTTAATAGTGAAGTGGTAAACACGTCAGTTTGTTTCACCTGACGACGTACGTGCAAACCAATATCGCTGACATAAAAATAGGTGACTTGATAGTCATTATCGAAAAAACCAGGACGTCGCATCACCGCAACATACATGCCTGGATCTTTAAGTTCGGCAATTTTTTCGACTGGTAAAAAACTAACCTTGCGACTATTTTGCACTTCGTTGGTGATGAAGCGATTGCTGTACACGCTCTTTGCAATTCCTTGCAAAGCATTCAGTTGCCAGCCATAAGTTTGGCCTTTTAGCGTATTGCGATTATTCGAAGCATCATAATCATTACTATTTCCATCACTACCATCGCTATCACCGCTACTACCTCCCCCACCTGC
>CAZMPS010000167.1:0-4301 GCA_964568305.1 uncultured Burkholderiaceae bacterium | reverse complement strand
GTTCATTATAAGCTGCGCTGCTATTATATTGTTCATTATAAGCTGCGCTGCTATTTAATGGAGGGGCATATTCTGGAGGGGCATATTCTGGAGGGGCATATTCTTCTAATGGAAGGGCATATTCTTCTAATTCTTCTAATGGAAGGGCATATTCTTCTTCGCATTCGGCTTGATCATGATGTTCAGGCGCACACATTGAGGCCGAAGGTTCCAGGAGATCAGTTTGTGCAATAGCTGCAATATGTTGCTCATTGGCTGATGCTGCTGTTCCCAATGGTGCTTGTGATGAAGCATTAAGAGCATGCACATAAGTTTTTGCAATCACATCTAGGTAATGGCCACTTTTGAAGCGTTTTTGATTTATCCCATTCATATTAAAAAATGGCTCTAAAGCGCTATTCTGATGCAGATTGTGTGATTCCAAAGATTTGAGTGAAATTAGAGCGTCATAAATTTCACGTAAAAGTTGATATTTGGCTTGATTCCATGCATCGCTACCATGTGTGATTTGATGTGCGCGGAGGCTGGTTTTTATTTGATCTATCGCATGTAGCAATGCATTTTTTATGGTGTCTGTGTCTATATGGGAGTTATCGAATTGATTGATGCTGATTGCCGTATCCTGTGCCAACGTTGATATGCTTCTGGAGAGGCCTTCTTGAGCAGCTTGGTTTGTATAGATGTGCTGAGTTGGCCTGAATAGGCTTAATGTAGAAAACATACTCTTTCTCCAAAATAACAATTGTTAAATAATCATTAAAAATAATTAAATAATAATTATTATGTTGTCACTTTATTTATGGAATGGCAATAAAAAAGAGCGTTTTTTATAGAATAATGTCATTGCGTAATCCATAAGGTGATTTAAGCATGGTTAAGGGAAATGCTTGAAACATCACATTACCATTTCAATAATCGTTTTCCCAACCACAAACCAATGCCTCCGACAACCAGCATGGGAAAATAATGCCAAGTGATGACGTGCAAAATAGAATCATTGGCTTCATACAAGCGTAACCACAATGCACCGATGCTAAAAGCCGACAACAAAGTCGTACTGCCAGCAATCGCATAATGCGTACTCGCATAATGACGCATGGAATAAAACCCCCAGATTGCCGGTAATAACGCTATTGCGGTGATAGTGAGGGTACATTCACTGCCGTGTGCTGGAAGTGGGGCAATCGGGACAAGGCAACAGGCCGCGATTAAAAATAATAAAAACAATAAAAATACGCCAGCCGGAATAAAAGCCAGATAGCGTTTTTGATACAAATCTGGAAATCCCAACAATGCGGCACTCAGGGATGTACTGATGAAAATAGCAAGCAACGTCAGGATTTCTGCGATGAACCATGGATCATGAATTTTTTGCATTAAATCCGGGCGAAAACCAAAAATGGCAAATAACACAACAAGATAAATCGCAGCCGAGCCTATCCATTGCAAGCTCAGTACGAATGGATGTGATACAGGCTTTGTAATGGCAGCGTCTTGTGCAAGCTTTGTTACTAAATCATCGATATTGTTCATTATCGTTTCAAAGTCTTTTTTAATATTTTGTATGCCCGATGTGCCGCAACTTTGACGGCTGATTCTTTCATACCTATTTTTTCTGCTACCTCTTTGGCCGTGTAACCATCTTGATGTATTAGTTGTAAGATTGTTGCTTGCTTTTCAGGAAGTTTTTGTACTTCGACATGAATAGATTCGTAAGTCATCTCTGATTCGGTTACAGGTTCCGGCAAATTATTTTCTAGCGTATCCACATCAATAGCTTGATGCAGCTGATCTGCATAATGCGAACGCAAGTAATCTTGCAACCGAAAATGCGCAATCGCATAAACCCAAGGAGTGTAAGGCCGATTGCCATCATAGGTATGACGTGCCTTGTGAATGGAAATCAAAATTTCTTGCAGCACATCATCGACATCGTTGGCAAAGCTTAAGCGCTTCATCAAAAATGGGCGCAGCAAGCGTGCTGTCTTTTGTAATAACGCAGCATAAGCATGCTGATCACCAGCTTGGGATTGCTTCATCAAGCTTTCTAAATCGTCATTTTTAAGATTTGACATAGCGATGATGAAGGTAAATTTATTTATTCAGGCAGCGATTGCATGGCGACTAGTGGTATGGCGCTATCGTTGTTTAAATTATGGGGATTGTTGTCGCCTGTTTGCGTGTTAGCTGTGGCGTGCGATGTCGCATCGCTCCAGACAGGGACTGGAATGTCTTCAAAAATCCTTTTCAGTTGTTGTCCCCAGGTATTGTGGATCATTTGAAAATATTGATTTTTTTCATCGATGGTGACGAAACGGTTGACTGTTAATTCATCAGTTTCATACACCAGCAAGTCAAGCGGTAACCCGACTGAAATATTGGAGCGTAGGGTGGAGTCCATGGAAATCAAGGCGCATTTTGCTGCTTCATCCAGACTGGTGTTGAAATTCACCACGCGGTCGATAATGGGTTTTCCGTATTTGGATTCGCCGATCTGAAAATAGGTATTTTCGTGGGTGGATTCGATGAAATTGCCTGCTGAGTAAATTTGAAATAAACGGCAGCGTTCGCCTAGAATTTGTCCGCCAAATATCATGCTGGCATTGAATTCCACACCAAATTCTCTTAAAGCTGCGGCATCTCGTTCGTAAACGGTGCGCACTGCATCACCGACGATTTGTGCCGCTTCGTACATCGAAGTTGCGGTCCAGATATTTTTTTTACCTTCGCCAGGTTCAGCCAGGATTTGTCGTATTGATTGTGAAATGGATAAGTTGCCGGCTGTCATCAATACCATCATGCGATCACCTGGGTTTTCAAACACGCTCATTTTACGAAATGAACTGACGTGGTCTACGCCGGCATTGGTTCTGGAGTCTGATAAGAAAATGAGTCCAGCATCAAGATGCATTGCAACGCAATAAGTCATAGTTTTTTATCAATCTTTATTAATTTTTATTAATTTTTATTAAGTTTATGTAGTCGAATGCACTAAGAAATCGCGGCTAATACGTTGGCCCAATTCAAAGATTTTCTCTAAAAATTGTGTCAAATAATCATGCAATCCTGCTTTCAAAATATCGTCTATCGAATCAAATTGTAATTGCGCATGCAATTTGCCAGCCAGACGCTCAGTCTCGCTAGATAAGTCATTGCGAATTTCTTTTAAATTAGCGACAACTTCATCCATAGAGGCAAGCAAAGAGCGAGGCATATCGGCGCGTAACATCAACAATTCGGCGACGCGTTCTGGCGTAATCACATCGCGATACACTTTGCGATAAATCTCAAAGGCGGAAACAGAACGCAAAATTGCAGTCCAATAATAAAAATCGAATTGCGTATTGCTTACATTGGCTTCCGTATCGGCATTTTTATTTTTTTCTGCTCCATAAAACTTCACATCTAGCAAGCGTGCTGTGCTATCTGCTCTTTCTAGGAAAGTACCTAAGCGAATAAAATAAAAAGCCTCATCTTTCAGCATCGTGCCGATGGTGACGCCACGTGATAAGTGAGAACGATATTTGACCCATTCAAAAAACTGGCTAGGATTTTGTTCCAACAAGCCATCATGCAAACGGTCTTGTAGCAATAGCCAAGTGGTATTGTGCGACTCCCATACTTCTGTCGTGAGTTGCCCACGTACAGCACGGGCATTTTCTCTCGCGCTCATCAGACAGGAATAGATGGAGGAAGGGTTGTTGGGATCTCGCACCATAAAGTCCAACACATTTTTGGGTGTGAGGTAGTCATATTTTTCATCAAACTTTTCTTGTAACTTGGATATGCCCAACATGGAGCGCCATCCTTGTTCAGCAATGTCCAGCGGCTGTGGGATTAAAGAAGTTTGTACCGTGACATCTAGCATGCGTGCTGCATTTTCTGCTCGTTCAACGTACCGAGCCATCCATAACAAATGATCCGCTGTGCGACTTAGCATGTTAAACCTCCAGTATCCAAGTATCTTTGGTGCCACCGCCTTGTGATGAGTTGACGACTAGCGATCCTTCTTTTAATGCCACGCGTGTCAAACCGCCCGGCACCAGTGAAATAGTTTTTCCAGATAACACATAAGGTCTCAAGTCGATATGGCGTGGCGCGATGCCGGATTCGACAAAAGTAGGGCAGGTTGATAGTGCCAGAGTTGGTTGTGCAATATAGCCTTCTGGATTGGC
Organism: uncultured Burkholderiaceae bacterium; assembly: GCA_964568305.1. Classification (GTDB taxonomy): domain Bacteria; phylum Pseudomonadota; class Gammaproteobacteria; order Burkholderiales; family Burkholderiaceae_D; genus JAGKXB01. Next base: position 126 of record CAZMPS010000167.1, on the reverse strand, counting down.
AAGTAATTGCTGACGGAACTCTTCGATTTCCTGCTTGCTTGCAGCAGGTCCAACCAACATGCCATAGCCACCGGCGCCATGGACTTGTTTGACTACCAAATCTGCCAAATTCGCTAAGGTGTAATC
>CAZMPS010000166.1:0-4343 GCA_964568305.1 uncultured Burkholderiaceae bacterium | reverse complement strand
CCGCAGTCGATGCCGGTTTTGTACCTAACGATTGGCAAGTCGGTCAAACCGGCAAAATCGTCGCACCGCAGTTGTATATCGCAGTTGGTATTTCTGGCGCCATCCAGCATTTGGCTGGAATGAAGGATTCCAAAGTGATTGTTGCGATCAACAAAGATCCAGAAGCGCCGATTTTCTCGGTTGCGGATTACGGCATTGTTGGTGATTTGTTCGAAGTTGTGCCACAACTGGTGGCAGCATTGTAAAACCCTCCTTCCGTCGCTCCTGCTTAAAACCGCGGGAGCGATGGTAAAAGATGTAAGCACCTTTCCCCAATTCAATTTTGTAGAGGTCCACATGCCTTACATCGCCCCCCTGAAAGACATGTTGTTCGCCATACGCGAATTGGCGAATTTGCCAGCCATAGCAGCGTTACCAGGCTGTGAAGATGCGACGCCAGACGTGGTGGAAGAAGTCCTCAAGCAACATGCCAAGTTTTGTACTGACGTATTGGCACCGCTGAATGCCTCAGCGGATCGCGCACCTAGCGTTTGGCATGAGGGTAATGTTACGACTGCTGATGGTTTTAAGGATGCGTTCAAAGCCTATGTCGATGCAGGTTGGCAAGGTGTGCAGCATCCTGTTGTATTTGGCGGTCAAGGCTTGCCTAAGTTGTTGGCAGCAGCTTGCACAGAAATGCTCAATTCTGCCAATCTCGCTTTTGCTCTGTGTCCCTTGTTGACGGATAGCGCTATCGAGGCCTTGTTTGTGGCGGGATCGGAGCAGCAAAAAGCGATGTATCTCTCCAATTTTATTAGCGGTCAATGGACGGGTACCATGAACTTGACTGAGCCACATGCAGGTTCGGATTTGTCAGTGATCAAGACACGTGCTGAGCCACAGCCGGATGGGAGTTACAAAATCTTCGGCACCAAAATTTTCATCACGTATGGTGAACACGATATGGCAGACAATATTGTCCATATGGTGTTAGCGCGCACGCCGAACGCACCACCAGGTGTGAAGGGAATTTCCCTATTTATCGTTCCCAAATTTCTTCCTAAGGTTGATGGTTTCAGTGATCATAGTGATCATAGTGATCATATTCATCAATTAGGCGAACGCAACGATGTGCATTGTGTCTCGATAGAGCACAAACTGGGCATCAAGGCCAGTCCTACCGCAGTATTGCAATTTGGCGATCATGGTGGTGCGATAGGTAGTTTGGTTGGGTTGGAAAATCATGGTTTGGAATACATGTTCATCATGATGAATTCGGCTCGTTTTTCTGTTGGTTTGCAAGGGATTGCGCTGGCAGAGCGTGCTTATCAACAAGCCGCGCAATTTGCCAAAGAAAGAGTGCAATCACGTGATTTGCTGAACCCTAAAGCAGATCCAGTCACCATCATTCATCATCCTGATGTGCGCCGTATGTTAATGACGATGCGAGCGCAGATTGAAGCGGGGCGTGCTCTGGCTTACGTTGCTGCCGCTGCCTGTGACAGAGCCCATCGTCATGCAGATCTTGATGAACGGCAGCAATCCCAGGCTTTGTATGAATATTTGGTGCCGATCGTCAAAGGTTGGTGTACAGAAATGTCGATCGACGTTGCTTCTACTGGCGTGCAAGTGCATGGCGGTATGGGTTTTATCGAAGATACTGGTGCTGCGCAATATTATCGTGATGCAAAAATATTGACGATTTATGAAGGCACCACGGCGATTCAAGCCAATGATTTGATTAGCCGGAAAACAGTGAGAGATGGCGGTGCGACCGCGCGTGCCATCATTGCGCAGATACGCCAGACAGAGCAGGCATTGCTGGCCGTGAAACAAGGTTCTTATGCAGCAGATTTGCAGGCCATCGCCAGCCAGTTGGGTGCTGCGTGTCGTGTCATGGAAGAAGTCGTCACGTATATCGTGACGACTGTGCAGGCTGATATGAAAGTGGTATTCGCTGGTAGCGTGTTGTATCTCAAATTGGCGGGTATCGTGTTAGGCGGCTGGCAAATGGCACGTGCTGCGCTGATTGCTGAGCAAAAGTTAGGTGAAGAAACAACCGATCAGGCGTTTTATCAAGCCAAAATCACCACCGCCCGCTTTTTTGCTGAACATTTCTTGCCCCATGCGGCTGCTTATCGTTCTGCGATTGTGCAGGGTGGTGCCAGTGTTTTAGCGTTGACTGAGGATCAATTCTAAAATTTGAACATGGTATGAAAATATTTGCTCCTATTTTTTACCTACGCGTTTGTCTTGTGTTTGTATCGTTTGGATTATGTGCATCGTTTGCGGTGGGAAACGCATGGTCGCAAGAGTTCCCTATTTCTTTACCCGCACCAGTCACAGCAGCATTGCAACGCGCTGCGATACCAAACAGTGCGGTGGGCATTTATGTGCAGGATGTGCAGGTGCAAAAACCGTGGCTTGCGCAGAATGAAAACGTGCCATTCAATCCCGCGTCCACCATGAAGCTTGTGACGACTAATGCCGCGCTTGAATTATTAGGTCCAGCATTTAGTTGGAAAACGCAAGCGTATACAAACGGTAAGCAAATTGGTGATGTCTTGTATGGCGATTTGATCATCAAAGGTAGTGGTGATCCGAAATTGGTAGTAGAAAATTTTTGGCTATTTCTGCGTCAAATTCGCGCTAGAGGAATCCGTGAAATTCGTGGCAATCTGGTGTTGGATCGCACCGCATTTCTTACTGACAACTACGATCCCGCCGAATTTGATCGTGACCCAGGTAAGCCATATAACGTGGGCCCGGATGCCTTGTTGTTGAATTACAAAGCATTACGCTTTCGCTTTATGCCGAATCAGGCGAATGAGAGTGATATAGGAAGTGTCATCAATGTGACGGTTGATCCACCATTAATCGGGTATGCCATTCGTGCACCAAAGATGGTGCAAGGCAATTGTGGTGATTGGCAAAGCAAGCTGCAGGTTGCAATTCACAATAACAGTATCCGTTTTGACGGAGGATTTCCTGCTTCCTGTGGTGAAAAAACTTGGCATGTGCATCCTTATCAAATGACGAATACACAGTATTTTGAAGCGGTGTTTCGGGCACTTTGGCAACAATTAGGTGCAACGCTCAAGGGCCAGGTTGTGGATGGCAAGCTGCCAGCCAATGCGCGTTTGTTGGCGGAATGGTCGTCAGCGAGTTTGCCTGAAATCGTTCGTGATATTAATAAGTACAGCAATAATGTGATGGCGAAGCAGGTATTGTTGACGTTAGCGGCGAGTAGTGTTGCCAACGCTAATCCCGATGCTAATGCTAATACAGAAGATGGCATGAAAGTAATCAAAACTTGGCTGAATAATAAGGGCATTGCCGCGCCAGAAATGGTGATAGAAAATGGCTCGGGGTTATCAAGGATAGAACGTATTTCCGTTGCTACCATTGGGCGCATGTTAGTGGCGGCGTTCCAGTCTTCCATCATGCCGGAATTCATCTCATCTTTGCCCATAGCCGGTTACGACGGCACGATGCGGCGGCGTTTACAGGCGCGTAGTGTGGCTGGCAATGCACATATCAAAACAGGTACTTTGAACGATGTGCGCGCGATTGCTGGCTATGTTTTAGCCGCATCGGGTAAGCGCTATGTGGTTGTGTGTTTGATTAATCACGACAATGCTGTGTCTGGAAAAGAGGCGCAGGATGCGTTGTTGCAGTGGTTGTATGAAAAAGGGTGAATTCCACCACCGTCGTTCCCGCCCAAACCTGTGGGAACGACGTTAATAGAAAAAGTAGGATAAAAAAGGAAAAAACATGACTTTCATTGAACAACTCTCTGCTGCCTGGACAGGAAATAATTCTTTACTGTGCGTGGGCCTGGATCCAGACATCAAAAAGCTACCAGCACATTTGCAACAGCAACCAGATGGAATTTTTACCTTTTGCAAAACCATCATTGACGCAACGGCAGATCTTGCTTGCGCTTTCAAACCACAAATTGCCTACTTTGCAGCGTTGGCGGCTGAAGATCAGTTGCAAGAGATTTGTACTTATTTGAAGACAACTTATCCGCACATTCCGATTATTTTGGATGCCAAACGGGGGGATATCGGCGCTACTGCCCAGCAATATGCGCGTGAGGCATTTGAGCGCTATGGTGCGGACGCGGTAACGGTCAATCCTTATATGGGCAGTGATTCCATCATGCCTTACATGGAATGGAAAGAAAAAGGTGTCATCGTTTTATGCCGCACTTCCAACCCAGGTGGTTCGGATTTGCAGTTCCTCATGCATGAAGGTAAGCCTGTGTATCAGCATGTCGCACAATTGGTAGCGGAGAAATGGAATACCAATGGCCAATGCGGTTTAGTAGTGGGCGCGACTTTCCCCAATGAATTAGCAGC
>CAZMPS010000165.1:3253-4367 GCA_964568305.1 uncultured Burkholderiaceae bacterium | reverse complement strand
GTAAATGGAGTGAAAGAAATCAAGAGTAGCTATAGATACACAGGTACAGGTGCTTATAGTAGTGAGTCGGCATTTGATGTAAACACCTACGAAGCTGGATATAACGGTAGTACTTTAGATAAATGTAATGGGAAAAAAGATGCCAAGGGTAATTATGCTTATTACGCAACGCGACAATTTCCTTACTATTTAGCTTGTTATTCTGGTACTAAGACTGCTCAGTGATATTTTCATGATGAAATGTCTTAAGGGTGGATTATTTGCATCAGTATGTTCTGTGCTTGTACTTTCTTCAGCGCAAGTACAAGCACAGGAACAACCACATACACATTTGCAGATAAAAGCGGCGGTGCCGGCCGCTTATTTGGGTTCAAAGGGAGATGTATTGGGAATTTACGCAGTTGAAATGATTCCATGTATTAAAGCGACTGCCTCTTTGAATTATTCGAATGAAGGTGAAAATTCACAGCGCAATATTTTGCAAGCAGTGTTAGAAAAGGCGACGGATTTATTGATGTCATCCGCTTGGGCTAATCATCGTGAAAGATTCGATGGACCAGCATCAAAGGAAGTCAAACAGCGTTTGCTATTGGATCAAAGTCATGAGGTCGAAATTGGTAATCTACCCATTGCTTTAGGAACGTATTGCAAGGTACGCCTTACTTTGGCTCGTTTGCCGGCGGTGACACAACCGGTCAGTTTGCCAGCATTGCCATTTAGCTTTCGTATGGCTAGACCTGGAACACTTCCTCCGGTCGAGTTAAATTATTCTCATCCTTTTATTATCGAGTTGAAAACCCCTTGGGTTGCTAAAGAGGGATCAACATCTAAGCTAAAAATCACTCTTTATCCATCATTAGCTAAACCTTTGTTGGCAGATGCGAAATTGGACGAAGGGACTTTGAGTCAAAAAGTGCTTACGTTATTGGCAAAGCGTGCGAAAGCGGTTGTTACAGTCAATAAGAATAATAAATAGGCACGCAAATCCAAATCTGCATGCCTATTATTATCATCACTAAGTTAAAAATCTATTAAATTAAAAAATTAGGTTGTAAATTGAACTTAAACTTAAACTTAAACTTAAACTAATTTTGCATCCATTAATTCTTTTTTC
>CAZMPS010000165.1:0-3153 GCA_964568305.1 uncultured Burkholderiaceae bacterium | reverse complement strand
AACTTAAACTTAAACTTAAACTTAAACTAATTTTGCATCCATTAATTCTTTTTTCAAATAAGCGTATAACACAGGTGCAGCAACGACACCAGGTACGCCGAAAATTGATTCCATTACTAACATAGCAATCAATAGTTCCCATGCTCTGGCATTAATTTGTGTGCCAATAATTTTGGCATTCACAAAATATTCCAGTTTATGGATAACTATCATAAATAAAAGCGATATTAATGCGATATGCAAACTATGTGATAAAGCAACGATCACAAGCACCGAATTGGAAATCAAGTTTCCTACTACCGGTAATAAACCAGCAAAAAAAGTAATTGCAACCAAGCTTTTGGATAAAGGTAAGTAAATACCAGCACATGGTAAAACGATTAACAAAAAGATTGCTGTGATGACAGCGTTGAGTGCAGCAATCCGTACTTGCGCAAATACAATGCGCCTAAAAGCGCCACTTAAATTCAATAGACGGTCACGCAATGCATTAGCTAATGGTAAGTAGCGAGATTGTCTTGTATCGTGGAGGGCCACCATTGAGCCAATAATCATACCTACTATCAAATGAACGATAGTACGTCCTGCTTCTTGACTAAGAAATTTAGCTTCAGCAGCATGTGTACGCAACCATTCGATGATGAGTGCACCCAATGCATCCGCACTAGCTGGAATATGTTCTTTTAACCATTCTGGCATTTGATGACGCGATGCTTCTATGATGTCAGCCATTTTTTGTAATAAAAAGGCAACACTACCTGCATCGCTTCTAAAAAATGAAATTGTCCCCCAACTTGCTAAACTCAGTAATGTCACGATCAACGTACCAAGTGCAGTGACGGCAATGATGCGTGCGCGTCGTCCACTGATTTGTTTACCCAAGCTGGGTGCCAATAAATGAACCAAGGAATAGGTCAGTAAACCAGCAAAAAGCGCTGCTACTAAGCCTTTTTGCAAAACTAGTAGCAATGCGCATGCAGTTAGTGCATACGAAGCAATCAAGATCGGATCATATTTCTTTTGCGTCATCATATTAATGCGAAATATTAATAGATTAATAAAAAATCAATATGTTAATGGTTTGTAACGTATTCTTTTTGGTTTAGCACCTTCTTCACCTAGTCGCTTCTTCTTATCAGCTTCATATTCTTGGTAATTCCCATCGAAGAAGGTGACTTGAGATTGGCCTTCAAACGCCAAAATATGCGTCGCGATTCTGTCCAAGAACCAACGATCATGCGAAATGACCATTACGCTACCAGCAAATTCCAGCAATGCATCTTCCAAGGCACGCAGGGTTTCCACGTCTAGATCATTCGACGGCTCATCCAGTAACAACACGTTACCGCCTTGTAACAAGGTTTTTGCCAAATGTAATCGTCCACGTTCACCACCAGATAATTGGCCAACAGTTTTTTGTTGATCGCCACCTTTGAAATTAAAACGTCCTAGATAAGCACGGGATGGCATTTCAAAACGACCAACGGTTAAGGTATCCGCACCACCGCAGACATCCTCAAAGACAGTTTTGTTATCTTCCAATGATTCACGTGATTGATCGACAATAGAAACTTTGGCGGTTTTCCCGATAACGACCTCTCCGCTGTCTGGTTGTTCTTTGCCAGTGATCATTTTGAACAGAGTAGATTTCCCTGCACCATTTGGCCCAATGATGCCAACAATAGCACCAGCAGGAATTTTGAAACTTAACTGATCGATTAATAAGCGATCGCCAAATGCCTTGGACACATTTTTGAACTCAATGACTTCATTGCCTAAACGATCTGCAACTGGGATAAAAATTTCTTGAGTTTCGTTACGTTTTTGATATTCATGTTCGCTTAATTCATTAAAACGTGCCAAACGTGCTTTGCTTTTAGCTTGTCGACCTTTTGGATTTTGACGTACCCATTCCAACTCTTTGGCGATTGTTTTTTGGCGTGACGATTCGTTTGCTTCTTCCTGTTTTAATCGATTCGCTTTTTGTTCTAGCCAGGAGCTGTAATTGCCCTTCCATGGAATGCCATGGCCACGATCCAGTTCCAAGATCCATTCCGCAGCGTTGTCCAGGAAGTAACGATCATGGGTGATGGCGACAACTGTGCCGGGGAAGCGCAACAAGAATTGCTCTAACCAGTCAACGGATTCCGCATCCAAATGGTTGGTTGGCTCATCCAACAGCAACATGTCTGGTTTAGAAAGCAATAAACGGCACAAGGCGACGCGGCGTTTTTCTCCACCAGACAACACGCCTATCACAGCATCCCATGCGGGTAAACGTAGTGCATCGGCGGCCATTTCTAGTTGTAATTCAATATTGTCACCGGCAGAAGCTGAAATAATCGCTTCCAGTCGTCCTTGTTCAACCGCCAATGCATCAAAATCTGCATCTGGCTCAGCATAAGCAGCATAAATTGCATCTAGCTTCGCACGTGCTTCAAAGACTTCGCCTAAACCGCTTTCAACTGCCTGACGCACTGTCTGTGTCGGATCAAGTAGTGGCTCTTGTGGTAAATAACCAATATTCAAGTTAGGCATGGGGATTGCTTCTCCCTGAATTTCTTTATCAAGGCCAGCCATAATTTTGAGTAAGGTTGACTTACCAGAACCATTAATGCCTAGCACCCCTATTTTTGCGCCAGGGAAAAAAGAGAGAGAAATATCTTTTAGGATTTGACGCTTGGAGGCAACAATTTTGCCCACGCGGTTCATGGTGTATACGTAATTTGCCATAGAGAGACTGTGTATTAATTTAATGAGTGTAAAAGAAGTTACTACAAGCTACGAAAATGAAAGCCGCCAGAATAACCGATATGAACCGATCACTGTAGAAGAACGTTTTGCGGACATTTTATTGGCACAAGCTGGAAATGAGATGGATAAAAACATTGCACCCGAATAATTGTAAATGGGCAATAGTAGTATGATTCTTATTGCAACTAAAAATATCCTTGCTTTTTATTAAGCGCTATTTTATTGTGCGACGCACCATAACAACCATGGGTGTTCCCTTGTCCTCAGAAAATCACAAAAGCAGTTTAGCTGCATTAACTATTGCCGCGATTGGTATTGTCTACGGTGATATTGGTACTAGTCCCTTGTACACGATGAAAGCGGTATTTGCTCCAGAGCATGGTCTGATGCTGAATCCTA
>CAZMPS010000164.1:3119-4368 GCA_964568305.1 uncultured Burkholderiaceae bacterium | reverse complement strand
GTGTCTTCCACCGTGTCTTCCACCGTGTCTTCCACCGTGTCTTCCACCGTGTCTTTCACTGGCTCTTCCACCACTTGTGCTGATCCTACTGCTGATCCTACTGCTGATGCTGCTGCTGATGCTGCGTCTGATCCTACTGCTGCTGATGCTGCGTCTGATCCTACTGCTGCTGATGCTGCGTCTGATCCTACTGCTGCTGATCCTCCTGCTGCCGCTACTTTTGCCGCTGATTCTTCCGGTTTTGGTGTTACTAATGCACGAAATTGAGATAGTAAATTTTCTGCTGACTTATCATTCGCATGAGCAAACTTTCCCTCCTGCAAAGACTGAAGTAAAGACGGTTTTATGTCTTCAACACACTCCCCATGATCGACAAACTTCTTAGCTATAAAAGTCATTAAATCAGTCTCAGTAGGACAGCGCTCAATAGAGGGACTGCCAACAAAATCAGCCACAAATTTTTGAGAAACTGAACTTCCAAAAACACTTTTCTCACTACTATCAATTAGTCGTTTTACCAATGCTATTTTTTTATCGTTATCAAGACTAGTAAAACTTGAAAGAGCTGCTGGAAGATGTACATCCTCAAACTGCGCCACCGCTTCAAAAAGCACATCTCTTGCAGCGTCTGTTTTTACGGAAACCAAAGCACTAACAACGTCTCCTTGTAACTCCTTTGCGACATCTTGTGACAAAAATTTCATGGCAACCAATGCTGCCTGTGGGAAACCTACCAAAGTACTACTCCGTATCACATTGGTTTCGAAGTGCCGAAATTTCTCCATCCATGTCTGTTTATTCGATTCGCAATTAGAATTAAGCTTCACTTCAGAATCCAGCAAGATTTTAATAACATCTGGATCCTTGATATTCCCCTTCATCACGCCCTTCATGACTTCTTCTGCAACAAATGGATCACTAAAAAAGCCGTTCAGTAACGTTAACGCCCCTTCATTAACCACATCATCAGAATTTCTTGGAGCTGCAGCTTTAATAATCTCGATTGCTGCGGGATCGCCATATCTCAATGCCGTAGCAAAAGACGCTTTATGTGCGCTATTCTTGTCTATATCACTCAACCTTTTCCCAAGCCAAGCAGGCGATTTGGCGCTTTGAGAAAGACCAACAGAACGAGTAACAGCCGAGAATGAGAACATTTATTACTCCTTTTATATTTGATTTAAATGGATTTGAGCTGATTTTAGATAATGATTTTTGTAAGGCAGTACATTGATATGACTTCACAACA
>CAZMPS010000164.1:0-3109 GCA_964568305.1 uncultured Burkholderiaceae bacterium | reverse complement strand
GAACTAATCTGACTATAACATACAAATCCAAAAAATTGCTCGATAAGCAATGAATATTTAATAATAAAATATTGCTGTGCGGCAACCATGTTTTTCTTCATACGCAAATCATTATTATTAAATTTACATTTTAAAATAATAACAAAATATTGGCACTGTCTTACAATTGTGCTTACGCTGGATGGACAAAGTAAACGAGTTGCACTTTTCAGTAGGACCGCTTTTCAACCATTTACTTAATTATTACTTAATTAGTAAACCTTAGATATATGAACCCCAGGTACCAATCAATTCGCCACAAAATGACAAACATAATGCAAAGTTTCTAGCGTTTCCAATTCAAAGGAAGATGCCCCTGGAACATGAAAACTTTGGCCATTTTCATAAACTTGCCAGCTGCTTTCACCTGCGTCATTGGCTATGCGCACGCGGCATTTGCCTGCTACGACTTCCATAATTTCTGGCAAATTGGTAGAAAATTTCAACAATGACGGAAAAATAACACCCACTGTTTTTTGACTACCATCCGGAAAAAGCACAGTATGCGAAACGCATTTGCCATCGAAATACACATTGGCTTTCTTTACAACTGAAACATGGTCAAATTGAGTATGTGTTTGGGTATTTACCTGAGTATTCATTTACCACTCCTTTAAGAAAAAATTTCACGAATATGAACGAACTCGACGTCCTGCAATCCATAGGCTTTGTCATGCCTAGCGTGCCTTATTTGATAGGCAGCATTATCTTCAACATCATTGGCTATATCGCCTATCGCCATGGCAAAAAAGTGGCTAATCCAGCAAGCAAATGGATAGGCGTCGTCCTCATGCTTTATCCCATTTTGGTGTCTGACACCGGACTGATGTATTTAATAGGTTGCGGATTATGCACGGCTTTGTATTTTTATCGACGACAGTAATACGAAAAAACTCCAAACCGTCGTCCGCGAGTACTTTAATTTTGGACCCCATAGCTTTTAGTCGTAAACAACAAAAAACGCTGGATTCTCGCCTAAACCCGCGGGAACGACGATGGTTAATGAACAATCTCGGTTAAATGATATTGGTTCGCCTCACAGCCCCCAAAAACAATTCCACCAACTCAAAATCTTCCTGGCGCGTAATTTTGCTATTGCAAGGGTGCCCTTCTACCAATTTCGGTGCAAAGCCTAAGGCTTCAACTGCGCTGGCTTCGTCGGTTGCGTCGCTTATGGCATCTAATGCCCGGTGTAGCAAAGCATAAGAAAACATCTGCGGCGTTTGGGCTAGCCATAATGATGTGCGCGGGATCGTTGTTACCTGCTGACCATCTACTTTTTTGACTGTATCAACGACAGGTAATGCTAATAAACCACCAATCGTCTTTTCCTCTTCCTCCTTCTCTTCCCCTACACCTTCAATCAAACGATCGATCAATGCGACCGTCAAACCAGGGCGAGCGGCGTCGTGGACTAACACCCAGTCGTTTGCTTGAATATCGGCTAAGGAGCGCATGGCTTGCAGGCCATTTTGCACGCTTTCTTTGCGCGTTTTTCCGCCGTAGCGCAATACCGTCATATTCGGAATATGGTCGGGAAAAACCTGATCGATATAGCCATCATCCTGAGATACCACAACAAAGGTATGCGTTATCGCCGGATGATTGAGAAACGCCTGCAAGGTGTGACGCAACATGACTTGCCCCGCAATCGATAGATATTGTTTGGGGCAATCTGCTTGCATACGACTACCAACGCCGGCGGCGGGGATCAAGGCAAAGTAACGAGGGAACATAAGATTATTCCTACAAATTTCCTACAAAATTCTTACAAATTAAAAAATAAACACATCGCTTATAATCGGCAGCCTCGATTGTAATCATCCACTACCCCGCATGTCCCTCGATTTTAAAAAATCCTTGCCCAAGGCAGGTCATCGCTTTGTATTGCCTTCTTTGCATGGTTCTGCCGATGCTTATGTGTTAGCGCAAGCCGCTTTTGAGTTGAAATCCCAAGGCCGTATGTTGGTGATCGTTGCAGCTGATGCAACGGATGCACAGCGTTTGCGGGATGAAATTCCGTGGTTTGGTGACAAAAAACTACGCTGCCATCTGTTGCCAGATTGGGAAACACTGCCTTACGATGCGTTCTCTCCACATCAGGATTTGGTGTCCGAACGTTTGGCTACGTTGTATGAAGTCCAAAATGCTCAATCCGATGTTTTGATCGTTCCAGCCAGTACGGCGTTGGTTCGGTTGGCACCGACCTCTTTTTTAGCGGCAACCACCTTCTTTTTCAAACAAGGTGAAACACTGGATGAAGCACGGCTTAAATCGCAATTGACTTTGGCGGGCTACAACCACGTAGCGCAAGTTATGTCGCCAGGTGAATATTCCGTGCGCGGTGGCTTGATCGATTTATTCCCCATGGGATCAGCATTGCCTTACCGTCTAGATTTGTTTGGCGACACAATTGACACTATCCGCACATTTGATGCTGACAGCCAGCGTTCGCTCTATCCCGTTAAAGAAGTCCGCTTGTTGCCAGGGCGCGAGTTCGCCATGGATGAAGCAGCGCGCACCACGTTCCGCAACAATTGGCGCGAAATGTTTGAGGGCGATCCGTCCAAATCCAAGATATACAAAGACATCAGCAATAGCATTCCTTCCGCTGGGATTGAGTATTACCTACCCTTCTTTTTCAACGAAACGGCCACGCTATTTGACTATCTGCCAACGGATGCCACGCTGGCGCTGATTGGCGACATTGATGGGGCAATCGGGAATTTTTGGAAAGATACGCAATCACGCTATCAATTCTTAAAATTCGACCGCGAACGACCATTGATTGCGCCAGAAAAACTATTTCTGCGAGATGAGGATTTTTTCGCTCTGGCTAAGTCGTATGGACGCTGGGTGATTCATGGCAAAGATCAAAACAACGACTCGCCAATTTGCGCCCCTATTCCCAATATCGCCGTCAGTCGCCGCAGTGACGATCCACTGACTAATCTGAAATCATACTTATTACAAAACAGCCATCAACGCATCATGCTGTGCGCCGAATCAAGTGGTCGTCGTGAAACGCTGATGCAATATTTCAACGACTATGACTTGGGACATTTAGCAC
>CAZMPS010000163.1:0-4371 GCA_964568305.1 uncultured Burkholderiaceae bacterium | reverse complement strand
TGTTAGTAGTGGCGCGTTTGTTGACGCCTATGATGGCGGCATATTTGTTGAAACCACATAAGCGAAGAGAACATGTTGTAAGCCAAGAGAGCAAAAATCTTGAAGAACAGCAGGATGGCAAAATCATGCAGTGCTACATGGCGACGATGCGCTGGTGTTTGCGTCATCGTTTGGTGACGGCCATTGGATCTGGCATATTTTTTGTTTCTTCCATCGCATTATTACCCTTGTTACCAACCGGTTTTGTCCCCGCTGCTGATCGATCACAAACCCAAATCAATATTGAACTACCACCTGGCACGCCTTTGGAAACCACGCGTGCTGTCGCTGAAAGTGCCCGCGTCGCCGCGATGCAAGTCAAAAGTGTGAAGCAGGTATTTAGTTCAATCGGAGGGGGCTCTAGCGGCGATGCATTTGCACCTGGTGCAGCAGCAGAAGCACGCAGAGCAGTGTTGACTTTGACTACCACACATCGTAGCGACAGAAGCGAATCATTAGCCGATATTGAAGCCAAAATCCGCCATCAATTAGAAAACATTCCCGGTGCGCGTTTCAATGTTGGCCCACCGGATACAGGTGTCAAAATGCAATTAGTCTTGCGCAGTGAAGATCCAGTTGCATTAGCTGAAGCCGGACAAAAAGTCGCGCGTGAATTACGTACTTTAAAAGGCATCGGCAATGTCAGTTCTAGCGCCTCGTTGGTACGACCAGAAATCATCGTGCGTCCTGATTTTGCACGTGCTGCTGATTTGGGTGTAACCGCCGCCAGCATAGGTGAAACAGTGCGGGTGGCAACAGCAGGGGATTACGATTTGAATCTACCGAAGTTGAATCTACCTGAGCGCCAAGTCCCTATACGCATTAAGTTGCCCGATACATTGCGCACTGATTTGGCCGCTATGGAGCGCCTGACTGTGCCTGGTAAAAATGGCCCAGTCATGCTGGCCAATGTCGCGGGTTTGAGTATGGAAAGCGGGCCAGCACAAATTGATCGTTTGAATCGCAGTCGCAACATCACGCTAGACGTCGAACTAGGTAGTCGCTCTTTAGGTGAACTTAACGCCGAAGCACGTGCTTTACCTTCTATGAGAAATTTGCCGCCTGCAGTGAAAATCGCCGAACTGGGTGATGCACAGGAAATGCAAGCCTTATTCGCCAGTTTTGGGGTGGCGATGTTGATTGGCGTGTTGTGTATTTATGGCGTGCTAGTGTTGCTGTTCAAAGATTTTATGCAACCCGCCACCATTTTGGCCGCGTTGCCATTATCAGTAGGTGGTGCGTTCGTTGCGTTGTTGGTAACGGGCAAAGCGCTCTCCATGCCCTCCATGATCGGCCTCATTATGTTGATGGGAATCGTCACCAAAAATTCCATTTTGTTGGTCGACTATGCAATTTTGGCGCGCCAAGCTGGTATGAACCGTTTCGATGCCTTAGTTGATGCCTGTCACAAACGTAGTCGGCCTATCGTCATGACAACCATTGCGATGGGTGCTGGCATGATGCCGCTGGCGCTGGGTTGGGGTGCTGACCCTAATTTCCGTTCACCGATGGCAATTGCTGTGATTGGTGGGTTGATTACTTCTACGTTGCTGAGCTTGTTAGTGATACCAGCGGTGTTTACTTACGTGGATGATTTTGAGTGTTTTTTAAAGCGTTTCAAGAAAGTCGTATGAAGCTTACATCTTGTTAGGCAATCAATACAGTGTTGATTGCCCCAGGATACTTGTGCCAATGCTGTATTTTTTCTCCTCTGCCAAGTCTGTATTGATAAATACATCCGATTATTTAGATCTCATTCCTCTCCAAACAGATTTGTTCAAATTTGATATACTTGACTAAATTATTCAACTAATTTAGTTAGTATATTTTTAATATATTTTGCGTGGGACTGTGATGCGTTTGACTACTAAAGGGCGGTTTGCTGTGACAGCGATGATTGATTTGGCTTTGCGCCATGAATCAGGTCCTGTTGCGCTGGCTGGCATTAGTACGCGTCAGGATATTTCGCTTTCTTATTTGGAGCAATTATTCGCCAAGTTACGTCGTCACAAAATAGTTGAATCAGTGCGTGGTCCAGGTGGTGGTTATAGTTTGGCGCGCACGGCTGCAGAAATTAGCGTAGCTGACATTATGTTTGCTGTGGATGAGCCAATTGATACGACGCAGTGCAGTGGTAAGAAAAATTGTCATGGCGCTGATCATGAAGGTGGTTCGACTTGTATGACGCATGATTTGTGGGCGAATTTAAATGTGAAAATTGTTGATTATTTAGATTCAGTTTCTTTGCAAGATTTGTTAAATCAACAAAAAAGTAGGAATACTGAATTCAGCGCAAATGTAGTCGTTTTGCATCGTACTGATGCGGTTGTTTAATAAAAGTTAAAGACAATTTGAAATTGAATGTGAAAGTGGACTTTTAGTATGAATGCCGTGGTAAAGAAAGATTTTGAACCCGCGTTGATGGAAACCATCCATGCGGAGCATTTTCCTGTTTACATGGATTATTCGGCAACTACGCCGATTGATCCACGTGTGGCGGACAAAATGATTCCATTTTTGCGCGAGCAATTTGGCAATCCGGCTTCGCGCAGCCATATGTATGGTTGGAGCGCGGAGAAAGCTGTGGAAGAAGCGCGTGCGCATGTCGCTGCGTTGGTTAATGCTGATCCACGCGAAATCATTTGGACTTCCGGTGCGACTGAAAGCAATAACCTGGCGATTAAAGGTGCGGCACAATTTTATAAAACCAAGGGCAAGCACATCATTACTGTCAAAACCGAGCATAAATCCGTGTTGGATACGGTGCGTGAATTGGAACGTTTGGGTTTTGAAGCGACGTATTTACAGCCACAAGATAATGGCTTGATTACCATTGAGCAATTACAAGCGGCGATTCGCCCAGATACCATTTTGGTGTCGGTGATGCTGGTGAATAATGAAATTGGCGTAATTCAACCAATCAACGAAATTGGTGCCTTGTGCCGTGAAAAAGGCATCATTTTTCATTGCGATGCTGCACAGGCGACTGGAAAAATCGCTATTGATTTAGCTACCACTAAAGTCGATTTGATGACATTTACCGCGCATAAAACCTATGGCCCGAAAGGCATTGGTGCGTTGTATGTGCGTCGTAAACCCAGAGTGCGCCTGGAAGCACAAATGCATGGTGGTGGTCATGAACGTGGTTTGCGTTCTGGGACTTTGCCAACGCATCAAATCGTTGGCATGGGCGAGGCTTTTCGTTTGGCTAAGATAGAAATGGAAACCGAAGTGACACGGATTCAAGGATTGCGTGATCGTTTGGCGCGCGGTTTGCTGGAAATGGAAGAAGTGTACGTCAATGGGGACATGGCACATCGCGTGCCACACAATTTGAACGTCAGTTTTAATTATGTCGAAGGTGAGTCGCTCATCATGGCGATTAAGGGAATTGCGGTCTCTTCCGGTTCTGCCTGTACCTCCGCCAGTTTGGAACCGTCTTATGTATTGCGCGCTTTGGGGCGTAGTGATGAGTTGGCGCATAGTTCGATACGCTTCACTATCGGTCGTTTTACAACGGAAGAAGAGATCGATTTTGCGGTTAATTTGCTCAAAACCAAGGTGGCGAAATTGCGTGAACTATCTCCTTTGTGGGATATGTTTAAAGAGGGTATTGACATCAATGCCATCCAATGGGCAGCGCATTAATTAAGTTAAAAATTAAAAATTAAAAGTTAAAAATTAAAAGTTAAAAGTTAAAAGTTAAAGAAAGCGAGATAAAAAATGGCTTACTCAGACAAAGTATTAGATCACTACGAAAATCCACGCAATGTAGGTGCTTTCGATAAAAGTGATGACAGCGTAGGAACCGGTATGGTCGGCGCGCCAGCTTGCGGCGACGTGATGAAATTGCAAATTAAGGTCAGCGCTGACGGCTTGATTGAAGACGCCAAGTTTAAAACGTATGGCTGCGGTTCCGCCATTGCATCCAGCTCTTTGGTGACCGAGTGGGTCAAGGGAAAAACCTTGGATCAAGCATTGGCGATCAAAAACACTCAAATCGCTGAAGAATTGGCTTTACCACCAGTGAAGATTCATTGCTCTATTTTGGCGGAAGATGCGATCAAGGCGGCGGTATTGGATTATCAAAACAAGCATGCAGCATAAAACGGTGAAAAAGCATGGCAATTACATTAACTGAAAAGGCGTCGAAGCATATCAAACGCTATATCGAGCGGCGTGGTAAAGGCATCGGTTTGCGTTTTGGTGTGCGCACGACGGGATGTTCTGGCTTGGCTTACAAGCTGGAATATGTGGATGAGGCTGCATCGGAAGATGTGGTGTTTGAGTCGCACGGCGTGAAAGTTTTTGTTGATCCAAAAAGTCTGCCTT
>CAZMPS010000162.1:0-4381 GCA_964568305.1 uncultured Burkholderiaceae bacterium | reverse complement strand
AACTGGTGGGCGACTTCTTAGCCAATCAACCTTCCACCACCTTAGGTTCTGTCATTCCATCCTACAAACCTGGCGTGCAATTAGGTGACCTCAGCACCAGCTTGCCGGATTATGCGATTACAGCCATACGTGAAGCCCTACCCGCTTTTGGCAAACAAATCAAAGGCTTTGATATCCGTGATGCGATGTTGACGGGAGTAGAAACACGCACATCCTCCCCCATCTGCATACAACGCAACGAACATTACCAAAGCGTGAACACCCAAGGCTTATTTCCCGCTGGCGAAGGTGCCGGTTACGCCGGTGGCATTCTCTCCGCCGCGATTGATGGGATCAAGGTGGCGGAAGCGGTGGCGTTAAGTTTGCTTGCTTGAAAATCGGATTGCGCTACCTTTTAGCCAAAAAACACTTTCTTCCAGCCAAACGTCCAATCAAATGTATCGTTTTTATTTGTTGCTTCAGACCCTATTTTTGTATCCATTGCAACAACGTCTGTTTTAGCAACATCTTCAGGGCATATTGTGACGCCATCTCCCAGTGTGTAATAACTGCCTGGACCACACTGAATATCTGCCTCATTAACGCACCCACGGTACGCCCCATTTACAAAACGACCTTGTTGTTTTTCCCCATTAGGAAATATTTTCGTGAAATTCTCACCATGCGGTTGCCCATTCAGATAAGTACCGTTGTAATAAGTACCATCCGGGAGAAATACCTCGCCCTCAACGATTTTTCCCTCATGGAAGGTACCATTTAAACGAGTACCATCTGCAAGTACTACCTCTGCTGTAGTAGCGCGCTCATTCTCATCAAACTTGCCTGTCACTTTTACACCATCAAAATGAATTAGGGTTCCTTCAGTCAATCTTCTGTTAGAAGTGAACTCTCCTTCCTTTGTAGTGTTGCACACTTGAATATCTATACCCTCAGGACGTTCACAAGCAAATACCAAAGTACCTTTAACCATCACTCCCTGATCAAAAACACCCTTTTCTTCGAGCAATAATTCTTTACCACCCGCACTAAAAAATTGAATTACACCATTCTCACCATCTAATTCATCATCGACAAATGTACCCGTGAATACTTTGATTACATCATCCGTTGGGGGATAGGTTCGTATACCAGTCAAAAATTCTCCATTCAAAAAACAACCTTGGTCTGTGCCACCCGTAGGATATGTTTTAACACCATACCCATGTAAACGCTCACCCTTTAATTGCCCTTGAAGCACCACACCATTATCCAATGTTCTGGGGGAAAAATCGTTGCTCAATTTAATGCCCTCATCCAAGCATACTTGGCCACATTGGCCATTTATATCTGGAAAATTCGAAAATGGAAGCCGAGATGATTGAACTCCCGCAAAAGGTTGTTGAACTTCTGCAGAATAAGCACGACTTAAGAACGCTAGCGCCCCCACCAGCATTGTTAATCTACTAAACGTATTAACCTTAGCTGAGCGATACTCAGAATTTCCCTCAACTCTCGCTTTGGAAAAATGACTACTTGGACTTGATTGAGCGGATATAGAGAACATCATTTACCTCTTTTTCATGAATAAAAAATTAAATAAACGCTACTTGCATTAATGGCAATATTGAAGTATAGCACATCAATGCCTTCACTATTAATTCCTCCCATGGCAACAACTTTTGCTAAATCGTTCAGCCATCGCCACAGATCAATGAGTCAATGTTGATCAATAAGGTATAGTGACAAGCTCTTCAACAACCATCATCTATATGGAAAGTGTTCTTTTAATCATCTCCGCGATAGCGCTAGTCGCACTGAATGGTTTTTTCGTCGCAGCAGAATTTAGTCTCGTTAAGTTACGCCCAACACGCATTCGCGCCATTGCTAAAAAACATGGTTTGCTAGGGCGTGTTCTCGCCACCGTACATAGCCAACTGGATGCTTATTTGTCCGCTTGCCAACTCGGCATCACTCTAGCCTCGCTCGGTTTGGGCTGGATTGGTGAACCGGCATTTGCTAATTTGCTCTCACCCTTGTTTCACTTGAGTGGCATTACAAATCAAGAAGTTATTCATAGCATTTCATTTGCTTTCGCTTTCATAGTCATTTCATTTCTGCACATCGTTGTTGGAGAATTGGCGCCAAAATCCATCGCCATTCGCAATCCAGACACAATCGGTTTATGGAGTGCATTGCCACTTTATGGTTTTTATTGGTTGATGTACCCGGCAATCTGGATGCTGAATGCCAGCGCCAACTGGGTACTTCGGTTGGCGGGACTAGATAATGCAGGGCATATGCAGGATACGCACTATTCTGCAGACGAACTCAAGCTGATTCTGCGTACCAGCCGCCCAGAAGATAAATTCACACATGACGAATGGAATGTATTGGCGCAAATTCTGGATTTCAGCAAACTACAAGTTGCCGATTGCATGCGTCCAATACACGAACTCGTATTCTTGCAAAAAACCAAATCATGGCAAGAAAACATGGACATCATTGTATCCAATCGATTCAGCCGATACCCCTACTTTGATGATGAGAAGAAAGTGCTGGGAATGATCCATCTCAAGGATTTGTTTTTAGCACAACAAGAAGGCAAATCCATCGCGAACCTAGATGATTATTTACGCCCAGTACAACACGTGACACCGCATCTGTCAGCTTTAGAACTATTCCGTCGTTCTCGCAAAGGCGCACCACATTTCATCATGGTGGCGGAGCAAGAAAACAATGTGCAGGGATTTTTAACGCTAGATAATTTGCTAAGTGCGTTAGTAGGGGAAATTTCCGATGAATTCCGTCAAAGCGACAACGAATGGAAACGCCTCAATGACGGCAGTTTGATAGGCAAAGGCAGCATGCCTATTTTTACGCTAGAACGTATTTTAGGCATCGATATTGAAAACGAAAAATTCAATCTGAAAGACGCCGAATCCGTCGGTGGATTGATTATGGAGAAACTAGGTGATATCCCAACAGAGGGCCAACGCATCGTTTTTGAACAATTCGACATTTTGATCAAAAAAATGCATGGGCCACGTATTGTGTTGGTGCAAGTTTTTTTTAAAGAAACAAAGGCAATAATGTGATAAGCCGTCTTGATTTGAAAAATCAAAAAGAGGCATCACCCACGTAATATATATTCGTGCAGTTTTTTCAAAGCAGCGTAGGACAAAACATAGGGGGTGAACACACGTTAATTATGCATGTTCCTCACGATACCTTGGGCTGTCAAATACCCCTACGACTTGTGCCGTAGGCACCACGTCCAATCCTCCGTCTATTGAACGCTCAGATGATGGCAACACTTCTGCAAAGGCTAAGTTAGTCGGGGCCTCTATGTCTACATTTGTATAAGGCATCACCATTGCATGAGTATTCACAATTCCAGATGCCTGCATAAGAACTGGATATGCATTTGCATCAGCTTTTTCTCCATACTTTAAAATACACGGAACGATGCAAAGAACAAGAAGAAAAAAATATCTTGGGTCCAAAACATTGCCGGAATCACTGCCTAAGGTTTTATCAGTTGAGAAATGGCTATAAACCTTTTCAGAAAGCTGACAGCGATGCTCATCAGTATCAATTAACTGTCCAGTATCATCATGCTCGAGTGCTATTCCTGTCCCCAAAATATTCTGACCATTCACATCCAGCAAATACGCATTCCAGGGAGAAACTTGTAAGGTATAACTGGTTCCATCAATCTCAAAAATAGCATTCTTAAACCCATTTGTATCTGTCGGGCTATTTTGTATGTCATTAGCTAAAGCTAAGCTACAAACACTGCTTCCCGAATCAATACTTCTCCCCTTCATTGCCTCTAAATAAGAAGATTGTAGAGAGTAGCCCAGTGCATTCAAACTCCATAATCCATACTTGCTAATGTGAATAGTGATATCTACACCATTGCTCGCAATCCGAATACCCTGATCAGTTAATGTCTGCTTGCGTGCAATCAGCGCCTCCGGTACCGGGCACCATACATCCGCATAAGGACCATCCGGAATTTGGAACTCCAGATAATCCGGGTGTATCTTAATTTTCCCCTCGCTGCGCAAACGACTTAATTCATTTGCGATATCTTTTACAGCCATATTGTTTGAACAATATCCCGAATTACCCACAACAAGATTCGCTTCAATTTTTTCCACCGTCCATCCCGCACTCAACAATTCATTAACGACATAGGAAAGCGCACCCTGTATGTCATTGCTAGACAGTTTTGTTCCATCTATTGTCCAGCGATCTCCTGGTCTAAAGAAAGGAGCTTGTGGCTGTTGTGCATTGTCATTCCAGTTGTAGCCAAAATAAAACCATTCGCATGCTATCCTGTGCGTTTCGGCGGAAGTCGCAATCTCACGAATCGGGGTTTGGGTCAAAAACCAAGCTG
>CAZMPS010000161.1:3366-4428 GCA_964568305.1 uncultured Burkholderiaceae bacterium | reverse complement strand
GTCATGAAACGTGCCGCAGCGATTGTGACCAATCGTGGTGGACGCACTTGTCATGCAGCGATTATTGCGCGTGAATTGGGCGTGCCAGCCGTTGTTGGTTGTAACGATGCGACAACGACGTTGAAGGATGGAACGTTTGTCACAGTATCCTGCGTTGAGGGGGATGAAGGCAAGGTTTATGATGGTTTGCTTGATGCTGAAGTGAGTGAAGTGGTTCGTACTGAATTACCAGGTTTGCCATTGAAAATTATGATGAACGTGGGTAATCCACAGCTGGCGTTTGATTTTCAATCGATACCGAATGCAGGGGTGGGCTTGGCCAGGTTGGAATTCATTATCAACAACAATATTGGCGTCCATCCAAAAGCGATATTGGAATATCCAAACATTGATCCTGATCTAAAAAAGGCAGTCGAATCTGTGGCACGCGGTCATGCTTCTCCCAAAGCGTTTTATATTGATAAATTGGCCGAAGGGATTGCCACGATTGCGGCGGCATTCTGGCCTAAACCAGTGATTGTGCGTTTGTCTGATTTCAAGTCAAACGAATATAAAAAGTTGATAGGTGGTTCACGTTACGAGCCTGATGAAGAAAATCCGATGCTGGGTTTTCGTGGCGCTGCTCGTTATTTGGCAGAAGATTTCGCAGAATCGTTTGAAATGGAATGTCTTGCTATGCGACGCGTGCGCAACGATATGGGTTTGACTAATGTGGAAATCATGGTGCCTTTCGTTCGCACCTTGAATCAAGCGGAAAAAGTCATTGCGTTGCTAGCGAAGAATAATTTGGTGCGAGGTGAAAATGGTTTGCGTTTAATTATGATGTGCGAAGTGCCTTCGAACGCATTGTTAGCTGAGCAATTTTTGGCGTATTTTGATGGCTTTTCCATAGGTTCGAATGATTTGACACAGTTAACGCTAGGCCTGGATCGTGATTCTGGTATGCCTTTATTGGCAGCAGATTTTGATGAGCGTGATCCTGCGGTAAAAGTCTTGTTGTCGAGAGCAATTGCAGCTTGTCGTGCACAAGGAAAATATATTGGTATTTGTGGGCAGGGGCCT
>CAZMPS010000161.1:0-3356 GCA_964568305.1 uncultured Burkholderiaceae bacterium | reverse complement strand
GATCATCCAGATTTTGCACAATGGTTGATGCAAGAAGGCATCGCATCGATTTCATTGAATCCTGATTCGATCATGGATACCTGGGAAAATTTGGCTAAGGCGAAAAGGTAAAAGGTAACAACATGCAATATATTTCTACCCGATCCAGTTCGGTCGATACACGTACCAACGCCAATGCATTGGCAACACAATCTTTTTCCGACATTTTGTTAGGTGGTTTGGCGCCTGATGGTGGTTTGTATTTGCCAGTCACGTATCCGCAAATCAGCAGTGCTGAATTGGATGCATGGCGCACATTGTCGTATGCCGATTTGGCGTACAACATCTTAAAAAAATTCGCGACGGATATTCCTGATGCTGATTTGCACGCATTAGCACACAAAACCTATCGTCAGGATGTGTATTGCAACAGCCGTCCTGATGAAGATGCTGGGCAAATTACGCCCTTGCGCGTGATACAAAACAACGGTGACACGACCTTGATATTGCAAGCCTTATCCAATGGTCCGACTTTGGCGTTCAAGGATATGGCCATGCAGTTATTGGGCAATTTGTTTGAATACACGTTGGCGAAACAAAACGCCGAATTGAATATTTTTGGTGCGACTTCGGGCGATACAGGCAGTGCAGCGGAATACGCCATGCGTGGCAAAAAAGGTATTCGTGTTTTTATGTTGTCACCGCATCAAAAGATGAGCCCGTTTCAAACCGCACAAATGTTCAGTTTGCAGGATCCGAATATTTTCAATATCGCGGTGAAAGGTGTGTTTGACGATTGTCAGGATATGGTCAAAGCAGTATCGAATGATTTGACATACAAAGTCCGTCAAAAAATCGGCACGGTCAACTCGATCAATTGGGCGCGTGTTGTGGCGCAGGTGGTGTATTACTTCCGTGGCTATTTAAGTGCAACAACCAACAATCAGCAGAAAGTGTCATTTACCGTCCCATCTGGTAATTTTGGTAATATTTGCGCTGGGCATATTGCCCGTATGATGGGTTTGCCGATTGATCAATTGGTTGTGGCTACCAATGAAAATGATGTGTTGGATGAGTTTTTCCGTACCGGTGTGTATCGCGTGCGACAATCATTTGAAACGCACCATACCAGCAGCCCATCCATGGATATTTCTAAGGCATCCAATTTTGAGCGCTTTGTATACGACCTGTTGGGACGTGATGGCGATCGGGTGCGTACTTTATTCCAAAAAATCGATACGCACGGTGGTTTTGATTTATCCGGTAAACAGGGTAGCGATGGCGATGAGTTTTCCAAGCTGGCGGAATACGGCTTTGTTTCTGGGAAATCCACCCACCAGGATCGTTTAAAAACCATACGTAGCGTACAAACTATGTCAGGCGTGACGATTGATACGCATACTGCGGATGGTGTCAAAGTGGCTTTGGAACATATCAAGCCAGGTGTGCCGATGATAGTTTTAGAGACTGCTTTAGCTGCTAAGTTTAATGAAACCATCAAAGAAGCGTTGGGACATGATGCTGAGCGCCCAGCAGGTTTCGAGAATATTGAAGCCTTACCGCAGCGTTTCGAGGTCATGTCAACGGATGTGGATCAGATGAAGGCGTATATCGCCAAGCACACTGGTTTATAAAAAATAAGGCAAGCTCTATCATGACATTCCCATTTCGTATAGGCCAAGGTTATGACTGTCATAAGCTGGTAGCTGGACGTCCGTTGATTATTGGCGGTGTCATGATCCCACATCATGTGGGCTTGTTAGGACATTCAGATGCGGACGTGTTGTTGCATGCAGTGATTGATGCAATCATAGGCGCCGCTGGTTTGGGGGATATCGGACGTCATTTCCCTGATACAGATCCACAATTTTCTGGTGCAGACTCCCGTGTTTTGCTACGGACTGCCGCCAAACTTGTTGCGGCACATGGTTATGTGATTGTCAATATCGATGCCACTATCATTGCGCAAGCACCGAAAATGGCACCGCATATTCCCCAAATGATTGCGGCCATCTCTCAGGATTTGGGAATTTCGTTGGGGCAAGTAAATATCAAGGCAAAAACGAATGAAAAGTTGGGTTTTCTAGGACGGGAAGAGGGAATAGTGGCAGAAGCGGTAGCACTGATTTCCAGCATCTCGCGTTAATTCATTCAATCAAATGATGAAATAACAAGCGTATCGCGTGTATCATCCCCGTTGTTTTATATTTTTTGCATATTTTTATACTTATCCATTTTGATATTTAATCTATTTGTAGCTGAGGCGTAAGCGGTATGGCATACCTAACAGAAAGCTTGGTGACGATTGGCGGCATCTTCATTTTTGGCGTCATTTTATATAATCAATGGCAAGAGTATCAGGCTAGAAAAAAAGTTGATCGTGCTTTTTCGTCTGAACATAATGATGTGTTGATGACACCAGAAACAAATGGGTCAAATGCGGGCGGCGAAAGGCATGAGCCGAGTTTTTCTGCAGGTAGAAATTCAGCACTAAACTCGGATCATGCCATTACTCCACCCGCTCAGCCAACTCAGAAAAAAGATAATCCAGAAGAAGTTCCTGTTTTGCACAAAGAGTTGCCAGTGGATCAAGGCATCGATTGTGTTATTCCTCTTACTCTTGAAGAGGCCGTGCGTGGCGATAAAATTATTACGATATTCCAGGCCTTACGTCATGTGGGCAATAAAGCAGTCCATTCCATCGGTCAATCCCTTGACGGTACTTGGGAGGTGGTGACACGTGAAGGTATGTACACTGCGCTAAGAGTAGGAGTGCAACTTGCTAGTCGTAGCAAGGTATTAAATGAGTTAGAGTTTTCTGAGTTGGTGACACGTTTGCGTCATGTAGGTGATGAGTTATCTGCTGAACTGGATGTACCAGACATGGCGGCTGTGATTGCTGACGCACGTAAATTGCACCAATTCATTGTTGATCATGACGTATGTTTAAGCGTGAATGTTCATTCCAATGGTGCACCTTGGGAAGTTGATGCGTTGTCTACAGTATTGGAAAAGCAGGGATTTTCTTTGCGTGCTGATCGTGCGGATGATCATTTTTGGATGTCAGATGATCATACTGGTTTCTTGTTTTCCCTGAATATGAATGCTGAGCCTTCTGATACTTCTCATCCAACCACTGTGCGTTTGAGTTTGTTGTTAGATGTGCCACGTGTTGCATCGCAAAAAAATGCCTTTGGTGCCATGATTGCAGGTGCGCAATCGTTGGCGAAGCAATTAGATGGAACAATTGTGGATGATAGCAATCAGATTTTATCAAACGTAGCATTGGAGGAGATTGCACAGCAAGTGCTGGCTTTTTATGAAGACATGCAAAAATGGGATATACCAGCTGGTTCAACTAGAGCATTACGCTTATT
>CAZMPS010000160.1:0-4435 GCA_964568305.1 uncultured Burkholderiaceae bacterium | reverse complement strand
GAGCAAAGGGCGTGCGATTGCGCTTAAACGTTTGCAAGCTGGCGCAGCGCAAATACCGTTTTTAACGCCGCAGGATTTGCAGGTAGTGGCGGCAATCCGCATGAAGAAATCGTATTACGGCACTACTTTTGACATTGATGCTGCCCAAGCGATAGTGGCATTGATCAATCATCCATTGGTATTTTGGATGGAGGCGCCTACTGTCCAGGTTGAATTGCTACGAGGAGAAATGGAGTTGCTGATCAGGGAAAGCAAGGATGCGCGCAATCTTGTGCTTACTTTGCAACCTGCGCTGAAACCTGATGCGAATGATGTGGTTGTCACAAAAGAAACACCCACCCGTTTGCGCATTACCCAAGTGACGGATGAACATCGCCGCATCGCTGCGATTCTTGGTTCTAGCATGACGGTACCCAAGCAAGCCAAGCAGCAAGTGCTGGATGCGATTAGCGCTATATCGTCATTATTGACCGTGCAATCCGACATTGGCGGCGGTGCTAGCAATGTGGAACAAATTGAGGCGGATACACGCTTGCGCGCGCATTTATTGCCGAATCAGGCGGGATTGCGCCTGCAGTTGCTGGTGCGTCCGTTTTCTAGTGATGGGCCTTATTACCAGCCTGGACAAGGTGCGGAAAACGTGATCGCTGAAATTGCCGGCAAGCGCTTACAAGCGTGCCGCAATCTGGCTCAAGAAAGCAAAGCGGCTAAACAAATTATTGCTGCTTGTCCCATATTAAGAGAAGGGGACGGAAAAGGAACAGGAACAGGAATAGAAGAAGCGCATGGCGAATGGTTGTTAGACGATCCAGAGTCCTGCCTTGAACTTTTGCTCCAACTTCAGGAACACGAGCAGGAGCAAGGAGGGCAGATATTGATCGCCTGGCCAGAAGGCGAAAAATTTAAAGTCTCGTCACGTACCAGCGCTTCCAAATTCAACCTGTCGATTACTAGCGGAAAAGACTGGTTTGCGGCTAGCGGCGAATTGCGCATTGATGAAAACCATGTGCTGGATTTGCGCAAATTATTGGATTTGGTCAAGCAAAGTTCCGGGCGTTTTATTGCACTGGGCGATCAACAGTTTTTGGCGTTGACAGAAGAATTTCGGCGCCAGTTGGCTGATTTTGCCGCGTTTTCCGAACCACATGGCAAGGGTGGGCGAGTGCATCCATTGGCGGCTTTTGCGTTGGAAGAGCTGGCTGGTGATGCCACCAGTTTGAAAGTCGACAAAGAATGGAAGCAGCATGTGCAACGCTTGCAGGAATTAGACAACCTGGAACTGCAAGCCTCATCGCAATGGCCAGTGCCAACGACATTGCAAGCAGAGTTGCGTGATTATCAAATTGCTGGTTTTCAGTGGTTGTCCCGCTTGGCACATTGGGGTGTGGGTGCTTGCCTGGCAGACGATATGGGCTTGGGCAAGACCTTGCAAACCTTGGCGCTCTTATTGGCGCGTGCACCAAATGGACCAGCGCTGGTGATTGCACCTACATCGGTATGCACCAACTGGATTAGTGAAGCAGGTCGTTTTGCTCCCACGTTGAACATCCTGCTGTTTGGCAGCGGTGACCGTGGTCAAACTTTGGCGCAGTTGCAAGCTTTTGATGTCGTGATCGCCAGTTATGGCTTGCTGCAACAAGAAGCAGAGTTGTTTGCTGGCGTGCATTGGCACACCATTGTGTTGGACGAGGCGCAAGCGATCAAAAATGCGCAAACTAAGCGTTCTCAAGCTGTTATGGCTCTGTCTGGCGATTTCCGTTTACTCGCCACAGGCACGCCACTGGAAAATCATTTGGCTGAATTATGGAATTTGTTTCGCTTCATCAATCCCGGTTTGCTGGGGTCTATGGAGCAATTCAATCAACGCTATGCTGGGCCGATAGAGCGGCAACAAGATGTGCAGGCTCGCAATCGATTGCGTAGGCTGATACAGCCATTCATGCTACGGCGTACCAAAACACAGGTGTTGACGGAATTGCCATCCCGTACCGAAATCGTCCGCCAGGTCGATTTATCCCCAGAAGAAAGTACGCTGTATGAAGCTTTACGCCGTAGCGCAGTCGAAAAACTGGCAGAAACAGATGCGCCACCAGGGCAAAAGCAGTTGCAGATTTTGGCGGAAATCATGAAGTTACGACGCATGTGCTGCAATCCACAATTGATCGCGCCTGAGCTGAAATTAGGCAGCAGCAAGCTGGCGGTATTTGGCGAGTTATTGGACGAATTGCTGGAAAACCGTCACAAGGCGCTGGTCTTTAGCCAGTTTGTCGATCATTTGGAATTGATACGCAACTATCTGGATGAACGTGGCATAGCGTATCAATATCTGGATGGCGCAACGCCAATGTCAGAACGCAAACTGCGTGTCGATGCATTCCAGGCAGGAAAGGGTGATGTTTTTTTGATCAGCTTAAAAGCCGGCGGCACCGGTTTGAATTTGACCGCGGCTGATTATGTGATCCATATGGATCCCTGGTGGAATCCGGCGGTAGAAGACCAGGCTTCCGATCGCTCTCATCGTATGGGCCAGCAGCGCCCCGTCACCATTTATCGTTTGGTTGCCAAGAACACCATAGAAGAATCTATCGTCGATTTGCACAAGCATAAACGCGACCTCGCCGACAGTTTGCTGGAAGGCGGTGACGTCGGAGCCAAGATGTCAGCACAAGAGATGTTGCGATTGTTGCAGGAGGAGTTGCGGGGTTAATAGGGGGCGTCCACCAATTTCAATTGGTACTGGTATGCATTCCCACGCAGGAGCGTGGGAACGAGTAAATAAACGACCTGGATTCCTGATGAAGGCATTCGGGAATGACGGTAATTATTTGGCAGCCTGGCAAGATTTCCACATTGCAAATTCAGATGGACGTAGTCCGTATCGTGCCAATACACCTTCATGTAGTCGGCGCAATTCTTCCACGATGAGTGCCTGTACGTTGTCGTGATCGGCTTGTTGTACGTGTTCTTTGATGTTGTGTTTGATTATTCCGAGCGAATCTTCATCGGCTCGTGTGACCACTTCGTGGATGGTTTGCTTGATGACGTTGCGGTAGGCGAGTCTTGTTGGATCGGGTTCGGCCAGGTTTTGCTTGATGGCGAGATATTCCTGGGTCGAGCGCTCGTACGCCCAGACATACAAATCACGTAATAACTCGACGCGCGTTAACTCATACAAGCCAAGGATGGAGCGGCTGTATGCTTGTTCAGGTACGTCCAGAAAAGTGAGCGGGCAGAGGTTTTCACGAAACAATGGCAAGTTGGCAGCCAGCCGTGATGTGCGTTTATTCATATCAGCAAAGGGCTGTAGATATGGCAAATGCACCATCATGAAAAACGATTGCTCGAATGGATCTGTGATGCGATTGGCTTTGTCGAGTAACAAATCTAAAGCCTCGTCAATTTGTTGCGGTGCTGACAGTGGTCGATAAACGCTCTTGCCGATTTCCACGGCATGCTGACGAATCCGGCCCTCGTCCGCTGGATTGGTCAACAGGTTTTCGGATAATGCGCTGTGCAGATTCAGAATGGTGTAGCGGTTGAGTGCAACTGTTTCAGCGTTTTCAACTAGCAATTCAATGGCGCTTTTGTGGTTCAGAATCATCTGAGTTTCGATCGATGCTTTGCCTTGTGCCACCTTACCGTGCTCTATCAGTTCTCTTGTGTCGAGTCGCGAATAGGTGTTGCCTTCAAGATGGCTGGATGCCCAAGACAAATCAATCAGCAGCCGATTCATCATCGCGCGGCTGTAGGTTCCGGCTGGCGAGTCAGCTTGATCAGTTTTTCCCATTTTGCGTAATTGACGACGCAATGATTCGGACAGATACCAAGTCTGGTTGGGTTGGTAGGCATCAAGAAATTCCCGCTGGTATCCCACTGGTTTGCGCGCCTCAAGAGGTTGATTGATGTAGGTAAGAATGTCGTGGCTGTCGACCGAAAGTGGGATATAAGCCGGGAAAGTGTCTTCTAAGAATGTGGTAGCTGCAGTCGTCTTAATGGTCTTAACGGTCTTGATAACTAGATAACGCCGAGCCCGTGTTTCACCAACAGCGCTCAAGCGCCCATCTGCGAGCAATTGGCTAATCCAACGTTGGGCTGTCCGGCGTGCTATGTCAGGATGGCGATCGAGTAAGTCACCGATTGTTAAACCAGAGGCGGATGCTTCGATACTTGTGAGTAAATCGACGGCAGAGGTCATGACATTGTTTGGCGTAATGAATGTAAGAGTGTGGCGCAAGTATGGCGCAAAAGACAGATTCGCGCCATATTTGTGGCGCGAAATGTGCCTAACACAGGATGTTGATTCTCAGTTCGGTGATAGGTTTTGCTACTCGAAACACTCAGGCAGATGATGGGTGGTTTCTTAAAATGTTCTTTGTAGGTCGGTGAGTTGACGAAGCATTGAAACAACTTCCCATGCAAATCGCCAAAATTGTCT
>CAZMPS010000159.1:0-4435 GCA_964568305.1 uncultured Burkholderiaceae bacterium | reverse complement strand
CAAATGTCCCAAGTGATGAACAATATATTCGGAAGCGGTTGGCGCGTGCGCCTTAGCAGCTCCTGCAGCTATTTCAGTTGTCATTTAAGTGCCTAAACAATAATAGAATGTAACTTTTCAGCGCCACGACGATACCGACGATTAACGCCAGCCAATTAAGATCATGATACAACCATGCGGCCGCGCCTAAAAACGCGATCGTCAATATAATCTTGATGAACTCACCCAAAAAAAACGAAATCGGGCTCGCCGCTAGCTTTCTCGCATCCGCATACAAACGCAGCGCAAACAAACCATTTGGAACCACACAACACAAGCCACCAATTAGCAAAGACAAAAAAGCATGTGCACCGCTCAACAAGCCTGCGATGATGCTGGCAACAAGAGTTGCCGTCAGTTGCATAAGGATTATATTTAGCATACCGGCCCAACAAAAATCATTGCCCAGCAAGCAAAATTGGGTGTCGTTCTATGTGAATCTCATAAAGCCACGGGATTATAAGGGCGTTTTACGACGATCGTCAAATCAAAATACGGGGAAATACAGGAAATTTTCATCTATTTTTCCGGTCAAAAAACACAAAGCAGAATATGAAAAAATAATAAAATAAAGTTCGAATATCACGTCCAACAATTGAAATTGAACACAATGTTTTCTTAGTGCAATACTTTAGAGAAAATGATTTTTAATTATTAAGACGGAAGTATGAATAAAATTGAGAGAATACTATCCTGTGTTGGGGTATTACCATTCGCAACCGTTAACCAATCGACATGGGCTATGATACCGATACCATCAGACCGACAGTACGTAGTGGGTGTGGTGATGGATTCATGCTCTTAAACGCACCAGCAAATCCTCCAACACATCCAAGCTAGCGTAATCGATGATCATCTTCCCACTGCCTTTGCTACCGTGCTTAAACGTCACTTGCGTTGCTAAGGCATCGGACAACTCTTCTTCCAAACGCGCGATATCACGGGATTTTTCTTTTATACGTGGGATATTTTGAAGCGATTGCTCTGCCGTAGTCTGGTTCACAAGTTTTTCCGCATCACGCACCGACATTCTTTTTGCCACAATTTGATTCGCTAGCCTAATTTGCAAAGCAGCATCAACCGCCAACAAAGCACGGGCGTGACCCATGTCTATATCACCAGCCATTAGCATAGTTTGTACAGGTTTAGCCAAATTAATCAGACGCAACAAATTTGACACTGCGCTGCGTGAACGCCCGACCGCTTGTGCTGCTTGTTCATGTGTGAAATCGAAATCATGAATTAAACGCTGAATACCTTGCGCTTCCTCCAATGGATTAAGGTCTTCGCGTTGAATGTTTTCAATTAATGCCATGGCGGCAGCGGCTTGGTCATTGACATCTTTAACCAAGACGGGAACCTGCTCCAATTCAGCAATTTGCGCGGCGCGATATCTGCGCTCGCCAGCGATGATTTCATATTGATCCGATCCTATCGAACGCACCAAAATCGGTTGCATCACACCTTGCACTTTGATGGAAGCGGCCAATTCATTCAATGCTTCTTCATCCATTCTGGTACGTGGCTGGTATTTCCCTGCCTGTAATTGGGCCAAAGGCAAAGACAAGAGCGTTCCAGATGAATTTGTTAAATCTACCAATTCAGTGAAATCAGATGAACCACCGAGTAATGCGTCTAAACCACGGCCTAGACCTTTGGATTTCTTGGTTACCATATTATTAATTTTCTTAAATTTAAATTTATTAAATTTTTTAAAGCGCTTTTATTCGTTCTAACATTTCTTGCCCAAATGCCATATACGCTTGCGCACCTTTTGAAGCCGGGTCAAAACAAACGCCTGGCAAACCATAGGAAGGCGCTTCCGCTAAACGCACATTGCGCGGAATAATGGTTTTAAACACCTTGTCGCCAAAATGCTGTTCCAACTGTGCTGATACTTGCTGCGACAAAGTCATACGCGGATCAAACATAACGCGCAATAAACCAATTACCTTTAAATCACGATTGAGTTTGGCATGTACTTTTTTGATAGTATTCACCAAGTCAGACAAACCTTCCAGGGCGTAATACTCACATTGCATAGGAATAATCACGCCATGCGCAGAGCACAAACCATTTAGGGTCAACATTGATAAAGCTGGCGGGCAATCAATCAAAATAAAATCATAATCATCCTGTACTGGTAACAACGCTTCTTTCAAACGTTTTTCACGCTGGTCCAGCTCGATCATTTCCACTTCCGCGCCAGCTAATTCTCTGTGCGCTGGCAAGACATTAAAACCACCTTGTTCAGAACGTAAACGCGCGGTTTGGACATCCGTCAGTCCTAATAACACTTCATAAACCGATGTGCTCAAGGTTGCTTTATTGATGCCTGCTCCCATGGTGGCATTACCTTGTGGATCTAAATCGATCAATAATACACGCTGCCCTTGCTTGGCTAAACTCGCGGAAAGATTGACGACTGTGGTGGTTTTGCCCACGCCACCTTTTTGATTAGCGACACAAAAAATTTTAGCCATGACTTCTTTCAATAAAAATTAAATGCCGCTCAGCATCCATACCCGGCACCTGAAGTGGCTGTGTTTGTTTGATGACCCAACCGGCGGGTAATTGCGCTAATTCATCTGGCAGCAGACAGCCCTTCATCGCAATGAAATGCCCACCTTCAACCAATAAATGCTGTGACCAAGTAATGAAGTCTGACAGACTAGCAAAAGCGCGGGACGTAATGTAATCAAACAATTGTACTGGTTGAAACTGCTCTACCCGCATCGTTTGTACACTGACGTTTTTCAATCCCAATTCAGCCTTAACTTGCAACAAAAATGCTGTTTTTTTATGCACAGTATCAATCAACGTAATTCTTGAATTTTGTTGCATTATTGATAATATAATTCCAGGTAAACCACCGCCAGATCCCACATCCAAAATATGTTTAGCATCGTTAAAAGCTGATACAGCTACCAAACTATCCAATAAATGTTGCACCACCATCTGTGCTGGATCACGCACTGCGGTCAGATTGTAAACAGCATTCCATTTAAACAGTAACGCCAGATAATCCAGTAACTGCGTCTGCTGCAATGCATTAGCCTGCAAGTTCATTTCTTGCAAGCCATGACTCAACATATCGGCTAATGCTGGGCGATCGAAATGTTTCATGATGCTGTTTAGATCTAAACTTGGTTACGTTTTTTTAAATGTACCAACAACAAGGAAATAGCAGCAGGTGTAACACCAGAAATACGCGATGCTTGTCCTAAGGTTTCTGGACGTTGTTTATCTAATTTTTGTCGCACTTCGATGGAAAGCGCTTGAATCTCTAGATAATTTAAATTCTCTGGCAGACGCATGTTTTCATAATGCTCATGGCGCTCGATTTCCTTGGCTTGACGTTCGATATAACCAGCATATTTCAGGTGAATTTGTATCTGTTCCTTAACATCTTCTTCTAGCACACCGGGTCCCGCCAAATCCTGACCATCAACACCTTTTAATGTCATCAAATCATCGTACGCAATATCTGGACGAGACAATAAATCTGATAAAGAATATTCACGCTCTATCATTTTTCCGATCACGCGTTCGGACTCTACTGTCGTCAACAAACGTGGATTGATCCAAGTCGATTTCAAACGTTCCAATTCACGTGCGACTGCTTCCCGTTTTTTCTCAAATACAGTCCATTGTTCATCACTGACACAACCCAGCTGACGTCCGATTTCAGTCAAACGCATATCGGCATTATCTTCTCGCAAACTGAGACGGTATTCTGCCCGACTGGTAAACATGCGATAAGGTTCTTGCACACCTTGTGTGACTAAATCATCAACCAACACACCTAAATAAGCTTGATCACGACGTGGAATCCAGGCTTCCTTTTCTTGCGTCAACAGAGCAGCATTCAAGCCTGCCAGCATTCCTTGTGCAGCAGCCTCTTCATAACCTGTAGTACCGTTAATTTGGCCAGCAAAAAACAAACCCTGAATAGCTTTTGTTTCCAATGATGCTTTCAGCCCACGCGGATCAAAATAATCATATTCAATGGCATAACCAGGACGCAAAATATGTGCATTTTCCAAACCACGCATGGAATGCACCAAAGCTAATTGAACATCAAATGGTAAACTGGTAGAAATCCCATTTGGATAATACTCATTAGTATTCAATCCTTCTGGTTCCAAGAAAATTTGATGCGTTTCTTTATGAGAAAAACGATGTATTTTATCTTCAATCGAAGGACAGTAACGCGGCCCAACACCTTCAATCACTCCAGTATACATAGGACTACGATCCAAACCAGCGCGAATAATGTCATGCGTTTTAGTATTGGTATGCGTAATCCAACATGGTAATTGCGTTGGATGCAAATCTTGCGAACCCATCACAGAAAAAACAGGAATCGGATCCAAATCACCTGGTTGTTCTTCCA
>CAZMPS010000158.1:0-4448 GCA_964568305.1 uncultured Burkholderiaceae bacterium | reverse complement strand
GATCATGACCACCACGACTCAAGCGCCAAATGTCGTCGTCGGTCAAATTGGCGACCATTTCTAGCAACTTCGGATGTTTACCAAAGAAATGCTGACGCACATAAGCACCGTCTTTGGCCTTGTAATTTTGATATTCACCATCTAAAGTTTCCATCATCACGCGCTGCAAAATGCCCTCTTTATCTTTTGCCAGCAACGCATCCCACTCCGCGCCCCAGATCACTTTAACGACATTCCAGCCAGCACCCCGGAAATCCGCTTCCAGCTCTTGAATGATTTTGCCATTGCCACGCACTGGGCCATCCAAGCGCTGTAAATTGCAATTGACCACCATCACCAGGTTGTCCAATTTTTCACGCGCTGCCATGCCGATCGCAC
Source organism: uncultured Burkholderiaceae bacterium (assembly GCA_964568305.1). Classification (GTDB taxonomy): domain Bacteria; phylum Pseudomonadota; class Gammaproteobacteria; order Burkholderiales; family Burkholderiaceae_D; genus JAGKXB01. The sequence continues at coordinate 4,070 of CAZMPS010000158.1, read as the reverse complement.
CCATGGATTCTGGCTCGTCCATTTCACCATCGCCGCAGAACACCCAAACTTTACGGTTATCTGTTTTAGCGATATCACGCGCATGCAAATACTTGAGGAAACGTGCTTGATAAATCGCCATCAACGGCCCCAAACCCATGGATACGGTAGGAAATTGCCAAAAATCCGGCATCAATTTGGGATGCGGATAGGAAGACAAACCCTTGCCATCGACTTCACGACGGAAGTTAATCAAGTGCTCTTCGCTTAAACGACCTTCTAGGAAAGCACGAGCATAAATCCCGGGGGAAGAATGACCTTGGATGTAGAGCAAATCGCCGCCATGGTCTTCGGTTGGTGCATGCCAGAAATGGTTGAACCCAATGCCCAACATATTTGCTAAAGAAGCAAAACTGGAAATATGACCGCCCAAATCGCCATCGACGCGATTGGCTTTAACCACCATCGCCATCGCATTCCAACGCATCCAGGAACGGAGACGCTCTTCAAATTCCAAATTGCCCGGGCAATGCTGACCTAAATGGGCAGGAATGGTGTTGACGTACGCTGTATTGCTAGAAAAAGGAATATGCGCCCCACGACGACGCGCCAAATCCACCATGCGCTCCATTAAATAGTGCGCCCGCTCTGGACCCTCATTTTCAATCACGGCTTCCAATGCATCTAGCCATTCTTTGGTTTCCAATACATCGGAATCACCAGCATCATTGGCATAATTAGCCGCTTGGATTGAAACCTGGTCAAATTGCGCTGACATGGCGTATCTCCTATTGTCTCTACAGTTTTAACAATTTCTATGGGGAATTAAATTTTAAAAGCACGAAAGTATACTCAGGAAACACGCTACTTTTATGCCCAAAAATGCGTAAATCATTTTACAAACGGCGGATTTTAACAGCACTCCTTTTGTTTTCCAAATTGCGGAATTGTTTTTTATAATGTGAAATATTGCCGCATAAAAAATGGGCTTTTCGCATTACAATTTTTTTCGACAAGTCGTCGATGAGGGCGGCGATTTTGAAACGCTCATCTATTTTCCTGTACATCGAAATTGTTTTGGTGTAGCCTCATTTTGAAGAAATTTCCTTTTCTTCTGGTCGCATGGGTTAATTAATATTCAACCAACAACTGGCAGCAAATCTTGCTTTTTTATGCAAAATTCAAGTGAGATGTAGTTTGTTTCATCGCACCTAATTTATTAAAAAATTTTGGAGAGTTATCATGAAATCTACTTTAATGTTTAGGGTTGCATGTATATTAACGACTGCAGCCATAACAACCGTAGTAGTAGCACCTGCCTTTGGCGCTGCCTGCTATAGGGTAAACTCAAGCGGTGTCGTGTATAGTTGCCTAACAATTACTTTGAACAAGTCTACCAGCACGAGTTTTAAGAACGCTCCTTCAGGAAGCCTTAATGGCTATAAAGCGTCGTCGTCGTGCTCGTGCTCCTCGAATGGTGATGGGCTTACTACGGGCATAACTTGCGGATCGCATATAAACTACGATTCTGCCGCCAATAAATTGACATGCAATCCTTAATCCAAGGCACTGGGGTGGCAATTCGTCCCAAACCCATCGTTAACAGCCACTCAACCACTGCTTTCTGATTTTCCTGGACTGTGGTGATACGAAAATCACAGTCCGGACGCACCGGCACTGTGTTTGCCTTGCATAACCGCAAACCGAACCACAACATTCGTTTGGTGTTCAACTATCTGCGTATGATAAAAAACTCAATCAAACATTCTGTGACTGTACCCATCCAAAACAAATCCATCCTGACAAATAATGCAAAAGCAGATTTGTAACTCACCCTACGTTACAATCTAGTTTTAAATCATTAGACGCACACCATGCCTGCTCACCTCATCGATGGAACCCTTCTTTCCCAACAATTACGCGCAGATGTCGCTAAACGAGCGGCAACGCTGACTGCGCTTGGCAAACAACCTGGTTTGGCAGTAATTTTAGTGGGCGACAATCCCGCTTCAACCGTTTATGTGCGCAATAAGGTCAAAGCGTGTAGCGACAATGGCTTGCATTCTGTATTAGAAAAATATGATGCCGAACTCAGCGAAGCGGATTTGTTAGCGCGCATCGATGCTTTGAATAACGACCCAACGATCCATGGCATTTTGATTCAACTGCCGCTGCCAGCCCACATCAACGCGACCAAGGTGATTGAAGCGATTGCAGCAGAAAAAGACGTGGATGGCTTTCACATCAGCAATGCAGGCTTGTTGATGACCGGTCAGCCTTTATTCCGCCCCTGCACACCATATGGTGTGATGAAAATGCTGGAATCGATCGATTATCCAATCCGCGGCGCGCATGCTGTGATCGTCGGTGCGTCCAACATTGTCGGCAAACCACAAGCCATGTTGCTGTTGCAGGCAGGTGCCACCGTCACGATTTGCAACTCCAAAACCCGCGATCTGGCGCACCACACCAAGCAGGCCGATATCCTGGTTGTCGCCACCGGCAAAGTCAATCTCGTCACCGCCGACATGATTAAACCCGGCGCTGTGGTAATCGACGTGGGAATGAATCGCAATCAAGAAGGCAAATTATGCGGCGACGTGGATTTTCTCCCCGCCAAAGAAGTCGCGTCCTATATCACGCCAGTACCAGGTGGCGTCGGGCCGATGACTATCACTATGTTGTTAGTGAATACGATAGAAGCTGCGGAGAGAATGTAATGGCTATGAACAATCCTCTTAATCCCTTATTAGATTTCACCAACCTGCCCCGTTTCGACGCCATTCAGGCGGAACATATCACGCCAGCAATTGACGAATTGTTAGCGCAAAACCGCGCGTTGATCGCACAACTAGAAAAACCTCTGGCAGAAACAGAAAGCGTGACCTGGGAGAATTTTGTCGAACCATTAGAAAACACGACCGAAAAACTCGGTCGTGCCTGGAACATCGTCGGGCATTTAAATGCCGTGATAGATACACCGCCTTTACGCGCTGCTTATAACGAAAACCAACCCAAAATTACTGAATTTTGGACTTCCGTCTCGCAAAACCTGGCCTTGTTCGCCAAATACCAAGCATTGCATGATGGCCCGCAGTACGCTGCATTATCCGCACCACGCAAAAAGATCGTTGAAAACGCATTACGCGATTTCCGCCTCGGTGGTGCGGAATTGAATGATGAGGACAAAGCACGCTTTGCCACCATCCAAGAAAAACAAGCCGCGCTTTCCACCAAGTTTTCAGAAAATGTGCTGGATGCCATCAATGACTACAAATTGCTGATAGAAGACGAAGCAGAGTTGTCTGGCTTGCCCGAAGACGCCAAACAAGCAGCACGCGCTGCAGCGGAGAAAGATGGCAAGGCTGGCTATCAATTTACCTTGCACTTCCCCTCTTATTTCCCCATTTTGCAATTTGCCGATAACCGCGCGCTGCGTGCCACGATTCATCGCGCCAACATCACCAAAGCGTCCGAACTAGGCAGCAAGCCAGAGTGGGATAACACGCAAAACATCGTGGAATTATTAACACTGCGCAAAGAAGAAGCCCAATTATTGGGTTACAAAAATTTTGCCGAAGTGTCGCTGGTATCAAAAATGGCACCCAATCCAGAACACGTGATTAATTTTCTGCAAGATTTAGCAAAACGGGCGCGCCCCTATGGCGAAACGGATCTCGCCATGCTGCGCGATTTTGCTAGCAAAGAATTAGGCATATCGACACTGGAAGCCTGGGATATCGCGTATGTATCGGAAAAACTACGTGAACAACGCTATGCGTTTTCCGAACAGGAAGTGAAACAATATTTCCCCGAAGACAAAGTCAGAGCGGGTTTGTTCGATCTGGCGCAAACACTGTTTTCCATCCAAATCAAACCCGATACGGCGCCAGTTTGGCATCCTGATGTGCAATTTTTCCGCATCGAAAGAAATGGCCAACTAGTCGGTCAGTTTTATCTTGATCTATATGCTCGCAATGGCAAACGTGGCGGCGCATGGATGGATGATGCGTGCGCGCGCAAACGCTTATCTCAAGACAAGGTGCAAACACCGGTCGCGTATTTGGTCTGTAATTTCACACCACCCGCAC
>CAZMPS010000157.1:0-4510 GCA_964568305.1 uncultured Burkholderiaceae bacterium | reverse complement strand
GTATTGGTGACACCATCCGTGTTTCGTTAACACCAGAACCTGGTGGTGATAGAGCGAAAGAAGTCATCGTTGCGCAAGAAATTTTGCAGACTATTGGGCTGAGAAAATTTGCTCCTATGGTGATTGCTTGCCCGGGGTGTGGGCGCACTACTTCCACCGTTTTTCAAGAATTGGCCGACAAAATACAAACGTATTTGCGTGATCAAATGCCATTGTGGAAGAAGCAATATCCCGGTGTGGAAAGCATGAATGTGGCGGTCATGGGGTGTATCGTCAATGGTCCTGGCGAGTCTAAACATGCCAATATCGGTATTAGTTTGCCTGGCACAGGTGAATCACCTGCGGCGCCAGTATTTGTCGATGGAGAAAAGAAGATCACCTTGCGAGGAGAGCGTATCGCAGAAGAGTTCCAGGCCATCGTGTTGGAGTATGTACAAACACGTTACGCAAAATAAATAAGTCTTGATTAAGCGCTTACCAATCAAAATGTATATGTATATGTATATGTATATGTATTTGTATTAATTGTGGATTACAGCATGTCAGAAAATAAAAAAAACGAAAAAAATGAGAAGAGCGAAAAAATAGTTGGTGTAAAAGGAATGAATGACCTTTTGCCCGCTGACGCAGCATTATGGGAATTGTTTGAAAATACCGTTCAATCCGTCTTGAAGAGTTATGGATTTCAGCAAATCCGTACACCTATTGTTGAAGCAACTGCGTTATTTTCACGTGGCTTGGGGACGGTGAGTGATATTGTTGAAAAGGAAATGTATTCCTTCATTGATGCCATGAATGGCGATCATTTGACTTTACGTCCAGAAGGTACGGCTGGCGTGGTGCGTGCGGTGTTGGAACACAATTTAACCTACGATGCTCCCAAACGTCTTTGGTATACCGGTCCCATGTTCCGTCATGAAAAGCCACAACGTGGCCGTTATCGCCAATTTCATCAAATAGGTGCCGAAGCAATCGGCTTTAGCGGACCAGATATTGATGCCGAATTGATCATGTTATGCCAACGTTTGTGGGATGACCTTGGTTTGGACAAGATTCGATTGGAATTGAATTCGATTGGCAATGCAGAAGAGCGTCAGCAACACCGCGTTGATTTGATTGCTTATTTTGAATCGCATAAAGATGTGTTGGATGCCGATGCGCAACGACGTTTGTATACCAATCCATTACGAATTTTGGATACCAAAAATTCTGCCATGCAGGAATTGGTGAATGCGGCACCTCAGCTGTTGTCGTATTTGGGTGAGGAATCGCGTGCGCATTTTGATGGTGTGCAGAAAATTTTGCACCATAACAATATTCCTTTCACTATCAATCCACGTTTGGTTCGAGGTATGGATTACTACAATCGCACAGTCTTTGAATGGGTTAGTGACCAGTTGGGATCGCAAGGCACCGTATGTGGCGGTGGCCGCTACGATCCTTTGGTGGAAATATTTGGTGGGAAACCAACACCTGCGTGCGGTTTTGCGATGGGTGTTGAACGTTTGATCGAATTGATGAAGGTGTCTGACGAATCCTATGTACCCAATCAATGTGATGTGTATTTGGTGCATCAGGGTGAGGGAGCGCAATTGCAGTCATCCGTTTTGGCAGAAAGATTGCGTGATGCTGGTTTGGATGTTGTGTTACATTGCGCCACCTCAAGTGGTAACGGCAGTTTTAAATCGCAAATGAAACGGGCTGATGCTAGCGGTGCGGCTTTTGCGCTCATCATTGGTGAGGATGAGATCGCTAATAATACGGTTGTTGTGAAAACAATGCGTTCTGATCATTTTCATCAGACTGAAGATAATCAAAACAATCAAACCAGTGTTCCATTTGATACCTTGGTTGATTATGTTGTTGATCAAATTGTGGGTGCTGATGAGCAGCATGACCATAGCCATGATCATCATTAATCATCAAATTTTTACTGCAACTTTAATTTAACTCCTTCAACTGTAACCTCAATTTAACTATGGCATACGATCTCGAAGAACAAGAGCAAATAGATGCGCTCAAAGCGTGGTGGAATCGATTTGGCAACCTTTTAACCTGGTTATTAATCGTTGTCTTGGCTGCTTATAGCGGATGGACGGGATGGAATTATTATCAACGCACGCAATCAATCCAAGCTTCGCAATTGTATGAAGAATTACAAAGAGCGGTCATGCTAAAAGACACAGCGAAAGTGCAACGTGCTGTGGCAGACATGCAAAGTAAATTCGGTAAAACGACTTATGCCCAAATGAGTGCGTTGACTGCGGCAAAAGTGGCGTTCGATGTGCATGATTTAAAATTGGCGAAAAGCCAATTGCAGTGGGTCATTGATTTTGGCTTGGATGAAGAATACAAAGCGGTGGCAAAAATACGTTTGGCCGGTGTTTTGTTAGATGAAAAAGCCTATGATGCTGGTTTGAAATTGTTAGGCGATGCAAAAAGTTACCCAGCTCAATTTGCCGGTGCGGTTGAAGATCGTCGTGGTGATATTTTATTTGCGCAAAATAAAACAGCAGAGGCGCGTTTGGCATATCAAGCAGCGCTGCAAAAAATAGATCAAAAAAATCCTGGTCACCAGTTGATTCAATTGAAATTGGATGCCTTGGGTGGGGAAGCCGTCAAAGTTTCTGAAAAGAGCGAGCAAGCTAAGTAGAAGACGTGAAAATAAAGTCATTAGAGCGATTAGAACAATCAATAAAGGAACAATATGCGGGTTTTTACAAAACCGGTCGATTTTAGATCGATGACACGATTAAGTTTGTTAGGCAGTTTGATTCTTTTGGTTGGTTTGGTTGGAGCAGGATGCTCTTCACTTAACCCTTTTGCAAGTTCTACCACGGCACGCAATACGCCTGCTCCTTTAAGTGATTTTAAGCAAACTTTGGCATTACGTTTAGCGTGGTCAACTACGATAGGCAAGGCGAGTAATTATTCTTTTTCTCCAGTGCTGGTTGAGGATAGCCTTTTCGTCGCTGCTGCAGACGGTTCGGTTGCTCGTTTAAATGCTAAAAATGGGCAATCACTCTGGCGTATCAATGCAGGCACACCGTTGACTGCTGGTGTGGGTAGCGATGGCAATATCGTCGTAGTTGCAGGTGAGAAAGGCAGCGTCCTAGCTTTTGATGATGCTGGCAAATTGCGTTGGAAAACACAAGCTTCTAGCGAGGTTTTATCCGCTCCTGTTGTAGGAAGCGGATTGGTGATTGTACGCAGTTTGGATAATCATATTACTGCTTTTGATGCTTCTTCAGGTGCCGTGCGCTGGTCTGTGCAACGCACTACACCGTCGCTTAGCTTGCGCAGCGCACCAGGCTTGGCGATTGCTGGTCCCAATGTGATTGCAGCATTGCCAGGAGGGAAATTGTTGGCTGTGGCGCTGGCAAATGGTGCGGTGCGTTGGGAAGCCGCTGTCAGTAATCCACGTGGTGCTACGGAGTTAGAGCGTATCGCGGATGTTTCTGGATTGCCTCTTGTATTAGGCCGTTCCGTTTGTGCCATCACGTATCAAGGACGTTTGTCTTGCTTGGATGTGAGCAATGGCGCACTGCGTTGGACGAAAGATTTATCTAGTGATGTAGGTTTAGATGGTGATGAGCGTTTTGTATTTGCTGCTGATGAACGCGGTATCGTTCATGCTTTGGCACGTGATACAGGTTTAAGCAGTTGGTCTAACAATAAGCTCGAAAACCGTCATTTATCTGCACCTATTTCGTTTGGGCGTGCTGTCGTAGTTGGCGATGGTCAAGGATTGATTCATTTTCTCTCACGTGAAGATGGCACTTTTATAGGTCGTATTGGTATTGATGGTAGTCCAGTGATTGGCACACCATTGGTTGCTGGTGCAAATTTGATTTTTCAAACCCAATCAGGGACAGTGGCTGCATTAGCATCCGAGTAAGTCGAGTAAACATTGAATGAAACCCGTTATTGCACTTGTAGGTCGCCCCAATGTTGGCAAATCCACTCTCTTCAACCGCTTGACGCGTTCGCGCGATGCATTGGTGGCGGATTTGCCGGGGTTGACGCGTGATCGTCATTACGGTGAAGGTCGCATGGGAGAACGTCCATTTTTGGTTATCGATACCGGTGGATTCGAACCCGTTGCGAAAGAGGGCATCGTGCATCAAATGGCGCGGCAAACCAAGCAAGCTGTGGCAGAGGCAGATGTCATCGTATTTATTGTGGATGGTCGTCAAGGTTTGACGCCGCATGATAAAACCATCACTGAATTTTTGCGCAAAGCAGGCAGGCCAGTTGTTTTAGTCGTTAATAAATCAGAAGGTATGAAATACACCGTAGTGGCAGCGGATTTTTACGAGCTGGGTTGGGGCGATCCGCTTGCTATTTCATCTGCACATGGTGATGGCGTGCATGATATGTTGAATGAAGCATTGGATTTGGCTTTTGCACGTCATGCTGAGATGCAAGAGCTAGATGATGACGATGCTGAAGAAGCGTTAGAGCAAGATGCACGTAAGGTCAAAATCGCCATTGTTGGTCGTCCTAACGT
>CAZMPS010000156.1:0-4522 GCA_964568305.1 uncultured Burkholderiaceae bacterium | reverse complement strand
CACCTGTTTCGCATTAATTGCCGAAATTGTTGAAAATTGTTGGATTCACCGAATAATAATAAATACAGATACAAATACAAATATAAGGATAATCATTGATGAGCACACATTCTGCAGCTACTACTGACATTCGTTCTATGGTGTCCAAGCTTGATACAAACTGTCGGAAAATCGTTTCGGATGCGGCTGATTTAGCATATCGCAGCGCGCATGGTGTGTTAGATGTTGAGCATGTGCTGTTTATTTTTTGCAATGCAAATGAGCCTGATGAACCCTTGCTGCGTAAGTTAATTGCTGCTGGGTTGGATGTGGCGGTTGTGCGCAAGGAAATGAACCAACAATTTGCAACTTTCAAAAAAGGTGATGGCTTGCCTCCTGCGTTGTCAGATCGGTTGGTACAGGCTTTGCGCGATGCGTGGTTTGAAGCTTCCCTAGTGAGTCCGCCTATTGCGGTGAACGTGGAAATCTTGTTAAGAGCAATTGTTCTTAACGAAACCTTGTTTGCACGTTTGTGTCATGACATGCCGGGGTTGCGTGGTTTGGCTCAGGTGGTACGATTGACTGATAAGGTGGAGATAAAGGAGGCTGAGTGGGATGGTCAGAAGATGCATTCTAATCTTGCCAAATATACAGTGGATTTGACTGCGCGTGCAGCCGCAGGAGAAATTGATCCTGTTATTGGGCGCGATAATGAAATATCGCAGGTCGTTGAAATTTTGTTGCGTCGTCGGCAAAACAATCCCATTTTGACAGGTGAGGCTGGGGTCGGTAAAACGTCCATTGTGGAAGGATTGGCGCAAAGAATTTTTGCTGGTTTGGTACCGGAAGCCTTAAAAAATGTTCGGATATGTAGTTTGGATATGGGTCTTTTGCGGGCTGGCGCGTCTATGCGTGGTGAAATTGAATCTCGCTTGAAAGGAATTATTTCAGAGGTGGTGGCGTCAGAAGTGCCAGTGATTTTGTTCATTGATGAGGCGCATACCATCGTGGCGGGAGCAGCTGGTCAAGGTGAACAAAGCGATATCGCTAATTTGATTAAACCAGAGTTGGCGCGTGGTACGTTGCGCACGATTGCTGCCACTACTTGGGCTGAGTACAAACGATTTTTTGAAAAAGATGCAGCATTAAGTCGTCGTTTTCAAACCGTACGAGTAGCAGAACCTTCCGTGCTAGCTAGTGAGGATATTCTGCAAGGTTTGGTACCTATTTTACAAAAACATCATGGCGTGTACATCATGCAATCAGCGGTGGAGGCCGCAGTGCGTTTGTCAAGTCGCTACATGCAAGACCGTCAATTGCCTGATTAAGCATTGTCGGTCTTGGATACTGCTTGTGCACGTGCCGTTGCCGCATTGACTGGGCCTGCTAATCAAGAAGTGAATTTGTCTCAACGTACAGAATTGTTGTCTGGTCGTTTGCGTGCTTTGCAGCGTGAGCATGATTGGACCGGTGTCGGTGAGGATGAAATTACGGCAGTACAGAATGAACTGGCCCAGGTGAAGGCCCAATTAGACGCAACGTCGGTATGTGCAACAGAGGCTGTAAATACGGTTGCAACCGCAAACACATTTTCTCAAGCGGTACCAGCAGTGCGGGTTGCGAGCGAGGACGTGGCCTCAGTCATTGCTGATTGGACCGGTGTGCCATCCCAAAAGATGTTGAGTGACCAATACAGCATGGTTTCAGAGTTGGAAAAAACATTGGCGTTGCGTGTGGTTGGTCAGCGTGATGCGGTGCGTATTATTTGCGACCGTGTTCGAGCATATACAGCCAAATTGGAGGACCCGTCACGTCCTATTGGTGTTTTTATGTTGGTGGGTCCATCTGGCGTTGGAAAAACCGAAACAGCACATGCATTGGCCGAAGGTTTTTTTGGCAAGGGTGGAATTACTGTCATCAATATGTCTGAGTACCAGGAAGCGCATACGGTGTCGAAATTGAAGGGTGCGCCTCCGGGTTATGTTGGTTATGGTCAAGGTGGTGTGTTGACTGAAGCCATCCGTCGTCGTCCTTATGGTTTGTTGTTGTTGGATGAGGTGGAAAAAGCACATCCTGATGTGTTGGATTTATTTTTGCAGGTATTTGATAAAGGATTCATGGAGGATTCAGAAGGTATCGTGGTGGATTTTAAAAATACCTTGGTGATCCTCACTAGCAATGCTGGTACTGAATTACTGGAGTCGATTGACACAACCGTTGCACGTAGTCCAGAAGAGCAAGAAGTATTTTTGGAAAAGTTGCAACAAGCTTTGTTGGAGCACTTTAAGCCAGCCTTCCTTGGGCGTACGCAGGTTGTGCCTTATTACACGTTATCCAAGCCGGAATTGCATTGCATCGTTAAGATGAAGTTGGGTGCTATTCGTCGTCGTTTCGAAACTTCATACCGTGCTGATTTGATATTTGAGGATGCGGTGCTGGATTCGATCGTAGCGCATTGTGCATCTCAGGCGATTGGCGCCCGTTGGATCGATCAATATATTTCCGAAAATATTCTCAGTCGTCTTTCTACTTATGTTCTCGATCGTTTGTCGCTTGGGCAAGCGGTTACAACAGCAAGAGTAATACTCTCTGATGGTCGTATTCACATTGAATCTGGTGATGTGTCGCAAGCTAAAGCTAAAGCTAAAGCTAAAGTGAAGGCAAAGGCAGGGGCCAAAGCCAAGTCAAAATCTAAAGCCACATCAAAATTTGAGGAGCATGCCGAGTGAATATTCTTTGCAGTATGAGTTGCGTATTCCGCCGCTTGGCGACAATTGTCGCTTGCGTTATGCTGCTAGGCGGTTTGAGTGGTTGTGGCGTGATGAGTGCTTCAAAATTAAGTAGTTACATTTTCTCTGAGCAGCAGTTGCGTTTGCTATCCATCATGAGTAGTAAGGATGTGAATGGCGGTTATCCGGTAGCTCTGGACTTGGTAGTAATCACGGACCAAAAAGTTTTTGATGCGTTATCGGTATTGCGCGCTGCAGAATGGTTTGCCGGGAAGACGGATTATGTACGTCAACACCAGAAAGCCTTACAGGTCATGTCGTGGGAAGTTGTGCCTAAGCAGGAAATGATGAATATTTCCATGCCAGCATTCGATAGCTCAACAGTGGGTATATTAGTTTTCGCTGATTATCTTGGTGATCGAACTTATCGTGCGATTGTAAAAGGACAAAAGAATGCCACTGTTCTTTTGAAACGGGATGATTTCGAAGTGGTTCCAGAATAAATGTACTGGGCACATTGGATATTGCTGATGAGTATGGTAATAGTGTTAACATTTTTGACGATATTAATAATCGCTATATCAATAATGAAAATGGTGATAGTAAAAAAGTTATATGAAAGGTTGATCAATGCAAATTGACGCACTTAACGACCGGGCATCTACCCGGGATGACGTCATTGCTCCGTTGGCTTGGTATGGCGGGATGCAGTTGTTGCCTCAGCATTTTCAGGTATGGGATGCACGATTGGAAGGTGTGTTGCGGCGTCAAATGTCGGCTGCTGCCCCATTTTCTTGGGGAATTGATCAATTGCAAATTGATCCTGCTGCATTAATAACAGGCAAATTGCGTTTGTTGTCGGCGCGTGGACAGTTTCCCGACGGATTGGTATTTGATTGGAGTACCAAGCAGGGTGTGAGTTTGGATTTTGTGTTGTCTGGTCAAGTCGACAATGAGCGTGTACGTTATGCATTGGCTGTACCAAACGAAGACTTTAGCGAGAATGGGGTCAATATTGGGCGTTTTCGGCAGTTTATTGGTGTGCCGGTTGCAGATTTGACTAACCGTGATGAAAAGGCGGCGATCACACGCTGGTTGCCCAATCTTAGTATTCGTAAATGGGATCCTTCTAGTGAGCATTACCTTCAAATTCCATTTGTTGAGATTGTCAAAACGGCAAGTGGTTTTCAAGTCACCGATTTCCATCCACCAACAGTGCGTTTGTTATCTGATAGTTTTTGCTCCAAACAAATTTTAAGAATGGTACAAATTTTGCGTAGCAAGGCACGTCAGTTGGGTGCGCCACCTGTGCCGGCTTTGTTGGGAGCAGATTACAAGAGTGGTTTGGGTTGGGTAATGAGTGCTTTGGTTTCTGGTTTGCCCCGTTTGGAAGCGCAGTTAAACAGCGAGGTTGCACATCCGTATGAAATTTTATTGAGCTTGTGTAGCATTGCTGGTGCAGTGGCACCGCTGGCCGGAATGGTGCCAGATGTTTTCCCTGCCTATGATCATCATGATCCGACGGTATCAATGTTGGCGGTGGTGCGTTCAATTATCGATATTGCGAACAATATTGGGGTTGATCGTCGTATGTGGCAGGAGGTGCCATTTGTGCTGCAAGAAAATGTGTGGGCTTGTGCTTTGCCGGCTAATGATACTCGCTCTGAGGTCTTGGTTCGGTTGTCGTTTGGACCCAACCAATCAGATGCCGATATTGCATCTTGGTTGAGCCACACCTTAATTTGCCTTGACGTAGATGAAAGTCGTTGCCGTGAATTGCGCGTGAAAGGATTGAGTCGGCGTCAGCATGTATC